>JAGVDZ010000025.1 GCA_020058465.1 Parachlamydiales bacterium
CTCACGTGACTCTACCCCCGTCCAGCTCCATGGATTTGCATAGTTGCTGGCACCCAGTACTTTGTACTTTCCTTCGTAATCACAAATGACATAGCTAAACCAACGATCGATGCTGATTTTTTTGAGATCTGTTTCAAAGGCATCAAATTTAGGGAATTCTTCGGAAGTCACAAAGATGCAATTGGTGTCGGTGATCGCAACCAGACTATACCCCTTGTCTTGAGCAAGTCGGTTGAGGGCTCCGACAGAACAGCCGACCCGGTTTGGATAAGGGCCGTAGATATCGAGATGGGCTGGCATCGAGGGATTGTATTCACAGATGATGACACGAGGTCGGAGTGTATCTAAGCTCTTGAAGATGTGATAATCAGTCCCATCCACATCGATGGAGAGAAGATCAATCGCTCCTCCAACACCCACTCGCCCTAGAATGGACTCGAGGTGTTCTTGTCCTTCGATCCCGACGGCAGCTTCGATCCCAATGCAAGGGTAGGGAGCAATGTTTTTCTCAAGAGCACGAAAAAAATCGCTGTTGGGCTCGATGAGAACCCCTGTCCATGTTGGATCCTTTGTCCAGAGGTTGGCTGTATTGGAAAGAGTCAACCCGTCATAGCCTCCAAATTCAACGGCGATCCTGTTGGTTGTACCGATGATGTCGAAGATCTTAGTGACGATGCCATCTTCCCCCCATTGAGAGTAGACATTGAATTTAAAATCGGAAAGGGGAGGACGAGCAGCATATAAAAAACCGAACGAAATGAGTGCGAATAACCAATAACGAATCCACGACAACACGAGACACCTCTCTTGAGAATCAATCTATTTTTTGTGAGGATTTTCTATATGCTTGATCTTTTTTTTGCAAAGAGTTTATACAATGGGTCCTGAGATTTAGGAGCTGTTGGTTGCGTATGGGCACGGTTGGAGTTGGATGTTTAGAGCAGTTTCAAGAAGAGGGGTTTTATACCCAACCTTTTCCTGATGCACTTCGAAGTGAGATGCTGGCCCATATCGAAGAGCGTATTTACCATGTTGCTGGAGTAGGGCGTGAGGTCTCTATAGAGAAGGCGGCAGCGAGCATAGAGGATGGGGTTTGGGCAAGGCAGATGCATCGGGCTTTCAGAATGTTTTTTCCCCCTTTGGCGGACAAAATTTATCGGTGGGCTCATAAGGAAATTGCGTCAGAATTTGGGGTCGACACGATGGAGATCAATCGAGTTAGCCAAACTGAATTGTCGTTGAATCCTCAACTCCAGCCTGGGGATCTTGTCGTGTACTGGCGCGCTGTCAGACCCTTTAAGCCCGATGCAGGACGGCCCCATCGGGATGGGACTTTTTGGGAGTTGGAGTTAGCCCAAGGGTATGATCCTCAGATCACGTTTCCCTTTGACTATCTTAAAGATTGTGTGAAAGTGTGGATCCCGCTCCGAGGATGTTCAGAGAAGACCTCCTTGCAGATCGTCCCTCGCTCTCACAAGATGGACATCCCGATTTCTATCGATGAGACTGATTTTGGAAAAAGACCCACGATTGGTGCTGCTTGGCTGCAACAGTACGGTCAAGCTTTTATGTCACCCCCCCCTTTGGCGAGGGGTTCTTGCATCGTGTTCGATATGGACTTGGTACACCAAGGGCCTCGCCATGAACAAGATCAGCTGCGTATTTCAGCAGAACTTTCTTTAATTTTTAAGAAATGGTAAATATTTCACCAAGTTTAGTTAAAAACTTGGTGAGGTATTGTATGTCGATAGTGCATCATCCTGGTTCTGGGTGGGTTTCTCTATTCGTGCCCAGCTCAAAGGCTCCCTCGGACGTTGTATATTGGACGACCTGGTCATTTGATCCTTCCTATGCTATTGTCACAAATCTTGCACTCGAAAACATTCCTATGTTGTCACTCGAGAGATGATTTTTGGTGGGTCAATGGTCGTCTGTTGCGGAGTGTTGTTCTGTGTGTCCAACCGGAGACAATGGGCGAGCTTGGCGCTACGAAAGAGGCTCGAAGGGTCACAATTTCGCGCATCATGGACCAACATCAGCGCTCCATCAGACAGCATCAGATCGCCTTTGATGCTGATGCTATAGACAAGTGAACTCAAAAGTTATGGATATAAAGCTGATTCTTTTTCTTGATTGCAAAAGACAATGTCAGCTTGAAGCTGATACCTTGTAGGGCTGAGATGCCCCGGCTCAATGAGGATTGGGAAGAAACCTTTGCCTTGTAAAAATTCGACGATGGTGCCCATGGTGGTTTCTCCTTGGTACAGGGGGCGAAGCGAGACTTCCATTTTGATTAAAGAGATCTTAGAAAGGCTTTGCAGGGCCCCTTGTAACACCGCCATTTCAAAGCCTTGTGTATCGATCTTCAATAAGACTGACCGATCTGGTTTGATGAGGGATGGGTAGAGATGATCGAGTGGTTGGACTTGGACTGACTCTTCTGCCACTGTTTTGAGTTTGCCTTCTGCTGTCAAAAGGGTATGTGGAGAGAGAAATGAGCTGTTGTAGGCATTGTTGAAAATCTGCAGGCGACGTGCCTCTTCATATTGACCGAGGGCGGTTGGAAAGCAGTGCCAGAGGGGGTCTTGTTTAGCCTTTGTCTGGAGTTTTTGGAATATGTTTGAAATAGGTTCAAATGAGAAAATTTCGCCTTGGAAGGAGAGTCTTTTTCTAAAAAAGAGGGCTGTTTCACCCTGGTGTGCGCCGACGTCGATCAGAGTGTCGATATTGAAATCTACAAGGATTTTCTCAAAACAAAGCCGTTGAGCTTTTAGGAAATAGCTCTGGCCTCGCCTTGCCCGGTATCGGTGAAACAAGAGGGAGATGAAAGGGATTGCCTCAATCAAGGTCTTGATTCGTTGTTTCATCGATTACTCAAAGTAGATGAACGAGTAGTCTCCGGTGTAGCCTGTCTTGTCGAACCACCATCGCCACTCATCGGGTGTGCAAAACATTTCACAAGTGAGCTGCCAGTAGAGGAGATTGGCTTTCTCTTCCTCAGTCCGATAGGACTCGACGACAAGGTAGCTTTGCCCTTTGCTGACCCGTTCCATCTCAAAAAGAGCTTGATCCAGCTCGTAACAGTAGAGGTTGTGTAGCGTATTGATCGAGATCACAAGATCAAATTCATCTGTATTGAAGGGTAGTTTGGAGGCATGGGCTTCAGTTAGATAGGGGCGGACCTCTTCTTTTGCGTGGTCGATCGCATAACGGGAAATGTCGACTCCACATACCTGGAGACCTGGCACTGTATTCATGAGGTCGTAGAGGAGAAATCCCTTCCCACAACCGATATCTAAAACTTTGTCGCCAGATTTAAGATGATAGTGGTGGGCTAGCTCCTCTGCCACGGAAACCCATCTCCCATCATAGCGAAAGCCACCGTACCCAGTTTTACGATCTCCGTCCCAGTAATCAACGCCGAATCGTTTGGCAATTGCAGCTGCCGTAGCCTTAGGAATCTCATTGACGCGACCCAGATAGTCCCGTTTTGTCTTTTTGTGAATTGTCTGGACAAAGTCGATATAGGGCATGAGCCGCTTTCCTTATGGCAAAAATCGAGATCCAACATGGAGAAGGGGATCATTTTTGGAAAGCTTTTTGGATCTTGGATGAATTGAAAAGAATGTGATATCGTCGCCTCTGTTTGAAGCGTTCCATTGCGGAGGCGAAATATGCCGACAGTGTTGAGGGTCCCTTTTTTAGATCTTTCTTTGAGTGAACAAGAAAGACCTAAAGTGTTGGAAGCGATCAATCGGGTCTTCGAGCATGGTCGGTTTATCTTAGGTCCTGAGGTGTCGGCTTTCGAGGAGAAGATGGCTGCATTTGTAGGGCGCAAGTACGGAGTGGGAGTGAGCTCGGGCTCGGATGCCCTCTTACTTTCGCTGAAATGTGCGGGGGTGGGGCCTGGCGACGAGGTGATTCTCCCTTGCCTTTCTTGGATTGCGACAGCCAATGCCGTTGCCCTTTTGGGGGCAACACCTGTCTTTGCTGAC
>JAGVDZ010000006.1 GCA_020058465.1 Parachlamydiales bacterium
AAGTTCACGTTGAAATCAATCCCAAGACTGGAGAAATCGAAGTTTTCGCGCAAAAACAGATTGTAGAGGTGGTAGGAAGCCCCGACGATCAGATTTCTCTCGACGAGGCCAAAGAGCTTGAGCCTGAGTGTGAGCTAGGGCAATGGCTAGAAATTTCGATCCCTCCTCAAGATTTTGGTCGTATCGCCGCACAGGCCGCAAGGCAGATCATCGCTCAAAAACTTCGAGGGGCAGAACGCGATGTCATCTACGAGGAGTACCGGGACCGCATTGGAGACATCGTTTCTGGAACAGTCAAGCGAATTGTCCGTGGAAGGATGTTGATCGTCGATCTAGGCAAGGTGGAGGGGGTGTTGCCTGAGCGCAACTACCCACGCCTGGAGCATTATAATCTTGGAGATAAAGTTCAAGCTCTTCTCCATGAGGTACGGGACACTGACATGGGGGGCGCTGAGGTCGTTTTAACCCGTAGCCACTCAGAATTTGTTGAGGCCCTCTTTGCCCAGGAGGTACCTGAGATTCACGATAAGACTGTGGTGATTGAAAAAATTGCAAGGGATCCTGGATATCGAACCAAAATTGCAGTCCGGTCTTATGATCAGAAGGTCGACCCTGTCGGCACTTGCGTAGGAGTCAGGGGTAGCCGCATCAAAAATATCATCCGGGAACTCAGCAATGAAAAAATTGATGTTGTTCCTTACGCCGATGATTCCATCGATCTTTTACAAAATCTACTAGCTCCAACACAAATTCTCAAATTACGAGAGTATGAAGATCGGGTGTGGTTTACAGTCGCGGATGAAGATTACCCCACCGTCATTGGTCGTAGGGGGATGAATGCTCGTCTTGTTGTCCAAATGATAGGCAAAGAGATCGATGTTCAGAAAGTGAGCGAATACCATAAACTCTTGGCCGTGCAAATGGCCGAGGCGTCGGACGCTCCGGATAACTTCCTCGATGAGCCTTTGAAAATCGAAGGTGTTAGCGGATTCGTCATCCAGAGTTTAACAAGTGCCGGGTACGCAACGCTTCGACAATTAATGAAAGCACCCCTTTCGGAGTGGTCTCAACAGGTACCTGGCGTAAGCTATTACGATCTTGCCGATAAGATACTCGATCAATTGCGAGAACGAAATAAGGATATCACCTAAGCATGGCTAAGAATCTTAAGCTGAATATTAAAAATCTGCAGCTCGCAGGTGCATTGAAACCAAAGAAGATATCGGCGAGCCTATCTAAGACGGCTCCCTCTTCAATCGATGTGAAGAAGAAAGGGGGAACTTCTTCCCCTCCCGAAGAAGAAGTCCCCCTCAAAAAGAGGAGGGCTCGCATCATCTCCGCGCCCACGGCCCCCCAAGAAGCTGCGACTCACTCCAAGGAAGAGCTCCCAGCCATGGCTCAGGAAGATTTCGACTCTTCCAAAACAGAATCCTCGATCGATCTGTCTCATGCCTCACCAGGGGCAGGAGCCCCAGTTCCCGCCTGGCCTAAAGAATTGGACTCTGCCGATGCGCGTAGAACAGCCGATATTCTTACAAACTCGAGCGCGACCCCATCGGCTCCGGCTCGCTCAACGCAGGACCCTTCAAAAATCCACACGCAGTCTGTCCGGGGAGCTCCTTCGAGCGAAGCGCTCAAGGATCCCTCCTCTCTCCTCAAAAAGGGGATAAAAAAACCCTCAGTGCCCCCTTCGAAAGAGCTTCGGCCTCAAAAGAAAAAAGCCGAGTCTCTTGTACGCAGCTTCGACAGTCGAGATCGACAAGGACTTCGAGATCTCGATAACGAGGCGTGGAGAAAGAGACGCTCTCATAAGCCTCACCGAAGGGGTCTTGACGAAGATCTTACGATCCGCCCTAAGGTTCTCTCCGTCCATCTTCCCATCTCTGTGAAAGATCTAGCACAAGATATGAAACTCAAAGCTTCTCAACTGATTGCGAAGCTCTTGATGCAAGGTGTCCCCTTAACTCTCAACGATCTTCTCGATGACGAGACAACTGTACAACTGTTGGGCCATGAGTTTGGATGCGAAATTGAGATCGATCGATCAGAAGAAAAGCGTATTCAGATTACCGACAAGACAATCCAAGAAGAGATCGAAGCCTCCTTGTCCAACAATCTCGAACCGCGGTCCCCTGTTGTCGCCTTCATGGGCCACGTAGACCATGGGAAAACTAGCTTGATCGACGCCATTCGCAAGTCTAATCGTGTGGCCTCCGAAGCTGGATCCATCACTCAGCACATCGGCGCTTTTCGTGTTCAGACCGATGCCGGATGGATCACCATCCTCGACACGCCAGGCCACGAAGCTTTTTCCGAAATGCGCTCTAGGGGCGCCCACGTCACGGACGTCATTGTTCTCGTCGTCGCAGGCGACGAAGGAATTAAAGAACAGACAAAAGAGGCCATCGAGCAGGCCAAGAAAGCCGATGTCGCTTTTGTTGTCGCGATCAACAAGTGTGACAAGCCAAACTTCGATGCAGAGAAGGTCTACAGACAACTTGCCGATCTCGATCTTCTCCCTGAGTCGTGGGGAGGAACCACAATCACGGTCAACTGTTCCGCTCTGACAGGGGAGGGGATTAAGGATCTCCTCGAAATGACCTCCATCCAAGCTGAGGTTTTGGAACTCAAAGCTAATCCTACAACCAGAGCTCGAGGTACCGTCTTGGAGTCCCAGATGCATAAAGGCCTCGGCCTCGTCGCTACCGTCCTTGTCCAAAATGGCACTCTCCGTAAGAACGATGCAATTGTCTTTAGAGAACAGTGGGGCAGAATTAAAACAATGCACGACGAGCATGGAGAAATTCTTCTTGAGGCCTCCCCCTCCGTGCCGGTCAAAATTACAGGTCTTTCTGAGCTCCCCCTTGCCGGAGACGAATTCATCGTCGTCAGGCACGAAAAAGAGGCTCGAGAACTTGCCGAAGCCAGGGCCGAAGGGTCGAAAAGACATCTAGCTGCACAGGCAAAGATGAGCAGTCTAGAGAGGATGATGGCAAACAAGGAAAATCAAGAAAAGAAGATCCTCCCTTTGATCTTAAGGGCCGATGTGCAGGGTTCCTTAGAAGCCCTCAAAAACTCCCTTTCTAAAATCCGTTCCGACAAAGTGCGTCTCGAGTTTGTCGACGCCAACGTAGGAGAAATTTCAGAATCGGACATCGACCTTGCCTCTGCATCGAAGGCCACCATCGTCGGATTTCATACGACTGTCGAGTCGAGAGCTGAAGACCTTATCAAGCAAAAGGGGATCGCCGTTTACAACCAAGATATCATCTACCACATCATCGAAGAGGTCAAAGAGAGAATGCGTTCTCTTCTCGACAAGCTGGTGGAAGAAAAGGATATCGGGAAGGTCCATGTGAAGGCTATCTTCAAGTCCTCTCAGCTAGGCCTTATTGCAGGTTGTCAGGTCACAGAAGGGGTCTTGCCCCGCAATGCTTTCCTCCGACAGAACCGAGATGGGAAAATCATCTGGAAAGGGAAAGTAGCTTCTTTAAAACGAGAAAAAGAAGAGGTCAAAGAAGTCAAAGAAGGCTATGAGTGTGGTCTCTTGCTAGAAGGACAACGCGATGTACAAATCGGCGATGTCATTGAAGTTTATGAGCTCACTTACCTGGAGCAGTCTCTTTGATATGAAGACTAACCGTCTTAAACGAGTCAATTCGCTGCTCAGAGAAGTCCTTTTTGATGTAATCCATAAGGAAGTCAAGAATCCCCATGTGAATCTTTTTGTCTCTGTATCGAGAGTCGACACCTCTGCGGATCTGCATCATGCTAAGGTCTTTGTCAGCTTGATTGGGACACCTGAAGAGAAAGAACGGGTGTTAGAAGGACTTCGTTCTGCAGCTGGGTTCATTGCCGTTGCCGCCTCCAAGAAGGTCGACCTGAGACATTTTCCGACTCTCACATTCTACATCGACCATACAGCTGATGATCAGATTAAGATCGATCGTATTCTCCAAAATTTACGAACTTACAAACCTCCATCATCGACTTCGGATGAACCTTCCTAACCCTGCTATGTCGGGATTCTGTCTCATCGATAAAGAGCCTGGCTATACTTCGTTCGATCTCGTG
>JAGVDZ010000082.1 GCA_020058465.1 Parachlamydiales bacterium
GAAGTGGAGAGGTAAACTCTGGTTTTTCTTGCACAAGCTTCAAGTCAGCTTCCATCATGATGGAGACAAGTTCTTCGACTGAAGTCGAAGCTTTCCATCCTAGATCTTTCCAAGCTTTATTGGAATCTCCAATGAGAAGATCGACCTCTGTGGGTCGAAAAAACTCAGGGGAAATTGTGACTAGCACTTGTCCTGTGACTGTATCGATGCCCTCTTCGGCAAGGCCATGTCCGTGCCATTGAATTTCTTTGCCGATGTAGGCGAAGGCAAGTTCTACAAAGCGACGGACCGTCGTTGCTTTGCCTGTCGCAAGGACATAGTCTTTGGGTGTATCTTGCTGGAGCATAAGCCAAATCCCCTCGACGTAATCCTTGGCATAGCCCCAGTCTCGTTGCGCATCGAGATTGCCGAGTATGAGATGTGTTTGGAGCCCTTCTTGGATCCTTGCAATCCCTTGTGTGATTTTACGTGAGACGAAATCATCCCCTCGTCTTGGGCTTTCGTGATTAAATAAAATCCCGTTACAGGCAAAAAGAGAGTAGGCTTCCCTATAATTGACCACACTCCAGTAGGCGTACAGTTTAGCCACGCCGTAAGGAGATCTCGGATAAAATGGTGTGGTCTCGGTCTGCGGTATACTTTGAACTTTGCCATAAAGCTCTGATGAAGAAGCTTGGTAAAAGCGGGCGCGAGGGTTGTTCTGGTGGACGATATGAAGGAGGCGCAACACACCGAGGCCATCGATATCAGCTGTGTACTCTGGCATAGAAAAAGAGGCGTTGACATGACTCATCGCTGCAAAATTATAAACCTCGTGTGGGTTAGAAGCGACGAGTGCTTTGTGTAAACTGCCCATGTCACCGAGATCTCCCAGATGCAATTGAATATGAGAGAGGAGATGCTCGATACGGTGTGTGTTGGTAAGAGAATTTCTCCGAACAAGGCCGTGGACCTCATAGCCCTTTTCTAGGAGAAGTTCTGCCAGGTAAGAACCATCTTGACCTGTAATGCCTGTGATGAGCGCTCTTTTGTCCATGCCCCCGCATGATACTGTAAGAGGATGGAAGACGTCAATTTTCTATCCGACGGTATAGTGGGTTTCTAAACTGGGGGTTGGAGATGGGATTCCTAGGAGGATCGATAGGACATGTTCCTTTATGTCTTGGTTATACCCCGATAACGACTTGGCAAAACTTCTGGAAAGGAGAGTTCGGATCTCGATTGGGAGTAGGGTCACGGCATCTGTAGAAAGAGTGATTCGATCAATACCTCGACGGTACAAAAGTTGAACCGTTCCTGTAGCTTGACTTAAAGCTGCAAGATCTAAAGGTGTAAGGCGTTGGCGATTTCTAATTTGATTCACCCTGATGCGATCGTTCACATGATTGAGCAAAGCTCTTAAAGCAACCTCATATCCTTTGCGTGCTGCGAGGTGAAAGAGAGTGTCGCCTCCTAGATATCGGTAAGAGAGCACAAATGTAGGACTAACACGAGCAAGGAGTCTAGGGAGAGCGTCTGTTTTATTGTGGGATACGGCCACTCGAAGGGCTTCTGGGTAGTGGGGGATGCACTTTTGAGGATGGTTGTCAGCGAGCTCTAGAAAGAATCGGACTCCTAGAGAAAGGACGGTGGCTTCAACAGTGGCAGTATCGATGGGGCTAATTTTTTGAAACAAAGCTTGTACTAGAGGTCGGTTCTGGCAAGAAAGAGCCTCTAGGATATGTTTTTCTGAAAATTGGATAGTACGACCCAAAACTTGAAGGGCTTGTTCGATTTCTTCTTTTCGATGAAGCTGCACAGTACTAGCCCAAGAAACTTCGCGCTGTGGTGGGTCAAATAGACATAGAGACTGGCGCCTTGGGGGTCTATACAGGGGGGCAGTAGACAAGTTGGTTAAATTCATAATCGAGAACGTTTTTTTGAGATTTCCGGGGGAATTGCTTAAGGGTGTATACTCTTCGAGAATATGAATAAGGTGGTCACGTCTTCCCTATGGAAAGAGCCTTCTCATCGGGGCCTTTTCTGGACACAGGTACTCAGCGAACCTCTATTCTCTCTATACAGTTTCTTGGGATTCTTCCTTTATAAGAACTTACACGCCTCCCCTTGGGCAATTTCATTTTTTATTACGTGTAAGCCTGTAATTACGATTCTTTCATTTTATTGGAGTGCAGGTTTAAAGGAAAAGGGTAAATCGTTAAAAAAAAATGTTCTGTGGGCAGGTTTTTGTATGAGAGCCCCATTTTTGTTGGCATTTTGTTTTGACTCCCCCTGGTATTTGATTTTTTCTTCTGTCAGTTACATGTTTTTCTATCGTGCTTCCATGCCGGGGTGGATCGAGTGGATTCGGAGAAATGTACACGAAGAAAGGGGCCGTATCTTTTCCTTTTCTTCGGCTGTTGCCTACGTAGAGGGGGCCGTTCTTTCATTGGCCATTGGGGCTGTCCTAGACCAAAACCCCTACCTTTGGCGCCATCTTTTTGTGATCTGTGCGGGGATTGGTCTTTTCAGCCTTTGGATCCAGTCCAGGTTACCTTCACCCGATGTTGAGGTAGAGCAAGTCAGTGTCTTGTCTTGGAAACAACAGTTGATCCGTCCATGGATAGATAGTTATGAGTTGGTGAAGAGGCGGCCTGATTTTTTTCGATTTCAAACGGGGTTTATGATCGCCGGGTTTGGGATCATGTTGATCCAGCCGGCGCTACCCCTCTTTATGGTCGACCGGATGGGGGTCTCTTATGTTGAGGTGGCGGGAGCTGTTTCCATCGCCAAGGGACTTGGCTTTGCTCTATTCTCCCCCTTTTGGGGCAAAAGGTTGCACCGCTCTACGGTGTTTCCTTTATCGGGCGTTTTGTTCATCACGATGGGGATGTTTCCCATTTTACTTGGACTTTCCTCCTACCACATCTGTTTTTTCTATGTCTCCTATTTCGTTTATGGGGTAGCCCAAGGGGGTAACCATCTCCTTTGGAATTTATCAGGCCCCCTTTTTTCAGGAACAGAAGAAAGCTCTCGCTACAGTGGAGTCAATGTTGTCTTGGGAGGGGTTCGAGGTGCGATTGCCCCTCCCTTAGGGGGATGGCTGGCAGTCCTTTTTGGCCCTACTTGGGTGTTTATTTGGGGAGGGACTCTTTGTATCTTCTCAGGGCTACAATTGGTGATGGGGAGGGGCAACTTATCGTTCAAACGGATTTTTAAGCGAGGACTGGACCATAGCGA
>JAGVDZ010000126.1 GCA_020058465.1 Parachlamydiales bacterium
ACATGGGACTGCTTCAGGAGCTGGTCTAACAGGGTTGTTTTCCCGTGGTCGATGTGAGCGATAATGGCAATGTTGCGGATAGACTTCATGACGTTATTCCAAAATAGATTTTAGGATAAGGAGGTGACCTTCTATGCTATACCACTAAACTAATTCATTCCTAGTGTTTTTAGTTGAGGGAAAGAGAAAAATAAGGTACCTTGGTGGCCACCCAACCTTGCTCTTTTGAAGGTACAGTTATGGACTGTGATGAACGACGAGATGAGACGGCCGCTTCCACAGAGTCCCGGACTGGCAAAATCGACGATGTGCTCAAAGAAAGACTTGAAAATGCCTTCCAGAAGCAGACGTCAAAAGTGTGTTTACACGATCTCGTTAAGATTGCGTGTCAACATTCTCCAATTGACTTAGCCTACGCGGTCTCCAATCTACCTCCCCACGTTCGACCTATCCTCTACCATAATTTGCCAAGTCGAGATGCTAAAGTGGATTTTGTTGTCAACACAGATAGAGACACGAGACTTGCTTTATTTCGACAGATGGACGAAGAGGAGCTGAAAAAACTATTTCATAGAATGCCCATCGACGAGGCAGCTTGGGTCGTCGAAGATATGCCGGAAAGGCGCTTTCGTCGTTTGATGGATGTCATTGATCCTAGGAAAGCATCGAGGATTCGAGAATTGAGGGCACAGGATCGGAAGAGTGCCTCTAGACTCATGAGCTCTGAATTTTTCGCTTTCACAATGGATATGACCATTGAGGAGGCGTGCCATTATATCCGAGATCATCCCCATATTGACTTTACGAAGGGTATTTTTATTTTGAATCATGCAAGAGAGCTCCAAGGACATGTCCCCTCTCGTAACATGTTGATCAATGCCCCTGATACCCCTTTGAGACAAGTAATGCGTCCTGTGACTCACAAGGTGTCTCCCGAAGCGACACGAGAAGAGGTGATCGATATTGTCGAGCGCTACAAAGTCTCTTCGCTCCCTGTTGTCGATATCGACAATGACCTGGTGGGAGTGATCGCCTATGAGGATGTCGTTGAGGCGATGGAGGATTTAGCTGATGAGACACTAGCCCGCATGACAGGAACGCAGGAAAAATACACTTCCCACGACTCCATCTTGAGAAGATTTTTATCGAGATCTCCATGGCTGATATTTACGTTACTGGCAGGCCTTGTGAACGTGGGGGTGATGTCCTCATTTTCCAGGCATAAAGGGGCGGTGCTGGCATTTGCGTTATTTTTTGTCCCTTTGATCAACGGGATGTCGGGGAATATTGGACTTCAGTGTAGCACAGTGCTGGTGAGGTCGATGGCTCTTGGAGGCTTTTCGGCAGGCTCTAGAAGGCAGACCATTGGGCGAGAGCTTTTAAGTGGGCTTTGTATTGGAGGTGTCTTTGGAGTTCTCTGTGCAGGGCTTCTTTGTGTGTCGAATCTCTTTCAGGGGAATCTCGATCCCCTTGCGATCCCTGCGATTATCGGGACAGGGTTAATTGGAAGTTGCTTTGCAGGAACCCTCCTTGGAGTATCAGCGCCTTTGTTTTTTGCCAAGATTGGGGTTGATCCTGCTATTGCAGCTGGACCGATTGTCACGGCTTTAAATGATTTTTTGTCGATGACGATTTACTTTGCTATCGCCTGGGGTGTCAGCACCCTTTTTTTTTAATGGAGTTTATCGCACAATCGAGGGTGGCTGGGAGGTCCATTCTTTGAAGTACAAAGGGCGCGGAAGAACTCCACGATATTTCGATGGAGTTGAACCGACGGGCAGGCAGATCAGGGACCTCATCCCTGAGTTTTTAAGGGAGATGTCTTGTCCTGAACAAGAGTCGTGGAAAGAGGTTGTGCGGATCTGGATGGAGATCATTGGGGAAGATCTTGCCCCCTTGACAGAGCCTGTTAAATGGGTCGATAGAGTTTTGACAATCAAAGTTAAAAGTGCGACACTTTACAGTCTGCTGAGGGTGCACGAGGGGAGGCGTCTTCTAGCTCAAATGAAACAGCGGTGCTCGGTTCAGAAGTTGGTGTTTTGGGCTGGATGAAATGGTAGTGTGAGGCGATGACGACAATGTCCAAACAAGAAAAAGAGTACGATGCTAGCTCAATCACGGTGTTGGAAGGGCTTCAGGCTGTCCGAGAAAGGCCCGGCATGTACGTCGGCGATACCCACACTGCAGGGTTGCACCAGCTTGTCTATGAAGTGGTGGATAACAGCATCGATGAGGCCTTGGCAGGCTACTGCCAAGAGATTCATATTACACTTCATCGGGATGGCTCTGTCACTGTAGAGGACGATGGTCGCGGCATCCCGGTCCAACGGCATACGAAAGAGTCAGAAAAACAGGGCAGAGATGTCTCTGCACTCGAAGTTGTGATGACGATTCTCCATGCTGGGGGGAAATTTGATAAGTCGAGTTACAAGGTTTCTGGAGGGCTTCATGGTGTGGGTGTCTCTTGCGTCAATGCTCTTTCGAAAAAACTCCAAGTCACGGTGGGTAAAGAGGGGGTTCTCTATGAGATGGAATTTTCTCGAGGCAAGCCTTTAGGGCCCATTAAAAAACTTGGTTCAACTCGATTTCGAGGGACGAGGGTTTCTTTTTGTCCTGATGAGATGATTTTCTCTGTCACGGAATATGACTATGATCTTTTACTGAAGAGATTTCGTGAGCTTGCTTTTTTAAATCGTGGGATCACAATTATCTTTCAGGATGAAAGAGACCCTGCCAAAGAGATGGTCCGTTTTAATTACCAAGGGGGTATTGCTTCATTCGTCTCTTACCTCAATGAGGGGAAAGAGCCTCTCTTTGATAAGCCGATCTGTGTTCACGCTGTCAGAGAAGGGAACGATGGATCCATCGACGTCGAGATTGCAATGCAGTGGAATGACACTTACACAGAGTCGATTTACTCGTATGTCAATAATATTTCGACAAGGCAGGGAGGGACTCATGTCACCGGGTTTTCGGCTGCTTTAACGCGTGTTCTCAATACTTACATTAAGAATCATACCATCTTGAAGAATGAAAAACTGTCCCTCACAGGGGAGGATATGCGAGAGGGGTTGACCACGGTGATTTCGATCAAGCATCCGAATCCGCAGTTTGAAGGACAGACAAAGCAGAAATTGGGCAACCAAGAGGTGGCGGGGATCGTTCAGCAAGTGTTGGGGGAGGAGCTTACGATCTTTTTAGAAGAGCACCCTGCGATTGCGAAAAAGATTGCCGAAAAGGCGATTGTGGCGGCTCAAGCTCGCGAAGCTGCTAGAAAAGCCAGGGAATTGACCCTCCGCAAGACAGCTCTTGATTCGGCCCGTCTCCCAGGAAAGCTTGCCGACTGCCAGGAAAAAGATCCAACTCTCTCGGAGATCTATATTGTCGAGGGAGATTCTGCGGGGGGATCTGCTAAGATGGGGCGTGATCGGAGGTTCCAAGCCATCTTGCCCATCCGAGGTAAGATCTTGAATGTCGAAAAAGCAAGACTTCAAAAGATCTTGAGCAATCAAGAAGTCAGCTCTATGGTGGCAGCTTTGGGATCTGGCATTGGTCAAGACCACTTCCAGCTTGATAAGCTTCGCTATCACAAGATCATTATCATGACCGACGCTGATGTCGACGGCTCTCATATCCGGACCCTTCTTTTAACTTTTTTCTACCGCCACATGCCTCAGCTTGTCGAAGGGAACTTTATCTATATCGCTCGTCCCCCTCTTTTCAGAGTCACGAGAAAAAAGGTCAGTCGCTACATCCACTCTGAAAAAGAGATGGACGAATATTTATTCCAACTGGGCTTGAGTGACCTTCGAGTCTATCATTGTGCAGATGGAGAGCTGATGAGCCCCAAGGGAATACAAGATCTTTTGACTCTCATCGTAGATATTGAAGGATTCATCGCAGGGTTGGAGAGAAAAGGGGTCCCCTTTGAAGAATTTGTGTCTGCTTTGCAAGAGAATCGATACCCACGTTATCAAGTAGAAATACGAGGACAGCTC
>JAGVDZ010000076.1 GCA_020058465.1 Parachlamydiales bacterium
CCAGTTTTAAGCGAGCTTGATTTTCAAAAAGATAAATAGGGTTATGTGGGAGGGCTTCACAAGGCATCTCTAGCCGAGTCGTGGGGGGGATATGATTGTATCCGTATATTCTTGCAATATCTTCGATCAGGTCCACCTCCAAATTCAGATCAAATCTGTAGGTAGGAGGTGAGACAAGATAGTGGTTGGCAAGGGCTTGCACTTGACAGTCGAGCTTGGTCAAAATGTCCTTTATTTCGTGCTCAGAAATGTGAAAGCCTAACAATTCCTGGACCTTGGATATGCGAAGAGGGATTGGATCATGTGGGGGGAGGGGGGAGGAAAGTGTGGCTGAGGTAGCTTTAGCGCTGGCGTAGGTTTGAAATAGATGAATGGCTTCTTTAAGAGTGGCTTCAATACCGTTGGGATCCACCCCTTTTTCAAAGCGCAGCGCACTTTCAGTACGGCAGTGGAGAGCTTTTGATGTTGCACGTATGCTTTGTGGAAGGAAGTGAGCTGCTTCCAAAAGAACACGGGTGGTTGAGGCTGCAATAGCACTACGGGCGCCTCCCAGCACGCCTCCAATGGCCAAAGGGCCCATGCTATCTGCGATGACGATGCTGCCGGAAGGGATTGTTCTTTTAACGTGATCGAGACCTTGCCAGTCAGAGTAGGGGGTGTCTTGAAGAACAATCCTGATACCTCCTTCTATCTGATCTCGATCCAATGCGTGTAGAGGTTGGCCACGTTTGATCATGAGGTAATTGGTGATATCGACAACATTGCATATTGAGGTGATGCCTGCTTGGTGTAGCACTTGCTGCATCCAAATGGGCGAGGGTCTTACTTCGACATGGTCCAATGCGACCAACGCATAGCGAAGAACTTCATCGGGAGCTTCGATGGTGATAGATAATGGGCAAGGGTGGTTGGGCAGCGCCCCTACAGCTTTCTTTTGGGAGAGCTTGAGAGGAAGAAAGAGGGCTGCAGAAAGCTCTCTTGCAATGCCGAGAGCGGAGAGCGCATGTCCCATGTTAGGGGTCAGTGACAATTCCAAAACGGGATCCCAAAGCTGAGAAAGATCTTGACCGACTTTGAAAGCGAGATCAAGCTCCAGAACATGTTCTTGATAAGAGGAGAGATCGAGATCTACTTCCGAACAAAACATACCGTTAGAATCGATGCCATGAATTTGTTTCGAATAGACAAGAAATTCTTGTTTTGTCCCCTGATGTAGAGTTGCCCCTTCTTGTGCGTAGGCTACCTTCATCCCTGGTTTACAGATAGAGTCATTGCAAACGAGGGTTCTCATTCCTCGATCCGACTGGATTGTTACTTTGTGTAAATTGTCTCCAAGCTTGTCGACACATTCGATTTCTGCACAGACGACCCCGGAGAATGGAGGCTGTTCTGGGGAGGCCTTATCAATCTCAATGCCAATGTTGGGAAGAGTAGCGAGGACTTCGGTATAAGTGGGGGGAGTGTCGAAAAAGGACACAATCAGAGAGAAGGGTAGTTTCATGACGAAGCCCAATGAGCTATACACACAAATGAATTCAAAAGTTGGGAATTTGACAAGGAGGTAGCTTGGAGTTCACCTTTCTTGCTTTGAGTTCATTTAGTATAACATCCGGATGACCTGAATTGTTAGAAAGACCCTGCATTGTGCGAAAAAAAGGCTAGAAACTCAAGGAGAATATAATCCCAAACCTGGGAAATGAGTATACACAAATGAACTCCAAGCTACCTCCTTGTCAAATTCCCAACTTTTGAATTCATTTGTGTATAGCTAAGGAACCGGGTCGTAGCCGCCAGGTCGTCTTGGGTGACAACGAAGAATTCGTTTTAGTGCAAGACGTCCACCGTCTATTGGACCGTGCTTAAGAACTGCTTCGATTGCATAGGTAGAGCAACTTGGTTGGTAGCGACAACAGGGTCCTAAAAGGGGACGCACAACGAGACGATAGGCAAAAAGGAGCATGAGTATCGATGTAGAAAGAGCCAAGCGCAAGAGCTCCAACAAGGGTTTTTTTGCCTCCTTTTTCCTTGTAGCTTAAAGGAAACGTTCGGTAGAATCCAGCCCCTTCGAAGCGGAAGTGGCGGAATTGGTAGACGCACTACCTTGAGGTGGTAGCGGGTTCACTCGTGGGGGTTCGAGTCCCCCCTTTCGCAATGGGCACCGATAGCTCAACGGATAGAGCACTTGGCTTCGGACCAAGGGGTTAGGGGTTCGAATCCCTTTCGGTGCGTCTCTTTTGGGCCGATCACATTCGGGTCGCATAGCTTTGCAGTGCCTCGATTTCTCTCAGGACTTCTTGACCGTGTGGGATTGGGGGAAGGTCTTTCAAGTTTTTAATAAAAAGTAATTTTTCTAATAGAGACTCCTCCACGTGGTGGAACCGGAAGGAGAATGGTGGAGC
Organism: Parachlamydiales bacterium; assembly: GCA_020058465.1. Taxonomy (GTDB): domain Bacteria; phylum Chlamydiota; class Chlamydiia; order Chlamydiales; family SM23-39; genus JAGVDZ01. Next base: position 2,400 of record JAGVDZ010000076.1, read on the forward strand.
GTGGCTTAGACAGTAACTTTCCCCCGGTAGAATAGCTCTGGAGGGGGCTTGACAGACTGTACAGTGTAGGGGGTGATGAAGCAGTCCCTCCCATTTGAGCAATTTGAGAAGGAAGCTGGAAAACCAGCTTGGGTGAGGTGTCTCTGGGTAGAGGTGTCGTAGATAGTGGATGGTCAGGGCATAGAGGGGGGAAGATGGCTTTTGGGGTAGTTGTGTTGTTAGAATAATTTGCAGAAGTTTCCCCGCCCATTGCAAGGAGGAAAGATGTTGGCGGATTGCAAGAAAAGGGGTGATGATCGTGGCTTCTCGAACATAGAAGAGATCTCGATCATAAGAGTCTTGGAGTAGCCACTCAGCTTCGCACAGGGGAGAGCAAAGCAGAGGGTCTAGGTGTTTTTGGCTTTGGAGATAGGCTGAAATAGAGCCTTGTTGCGAGGTGAAAATTTTCAGGACGTATCCTTTGTGGAGGTGGGGATGGGAGGCGAGGATAAGCCCCCTGCTTTGAAACTGTCTCATAGGGTCAGTGGCGTAAAAACAACAAGAGGTGGTCTGCACTGTATCAGAACACAGCTTTCATGCGGATCAAATATGAGATCCAAGAACTTTTCTTTGCAGGATCGGCCTTGTGGAAAAAAGAAAGTCTCCTGTAGACTGGGGCCCCGTTGTTGGGCGTATAGCTCAGTGGTAGAGCGTCTGTTTTACACACAGGTGGTCATAGGTTCGAATCCTTTTGCGCCCACCACTTTTCTCCTATGCGGGAGTAGTTCAATTGGTTAGAGCACTGCCCTGTCACGGCAGAAGTTGCGGGTTCGAGCCCCGTCTCCCGCGTCATCTTCGAAAGGTGTTGCTATGGTCGCCGCGACAAGGTCCCGTAAGAAACTAAAGAGCCATTTGGCCAGCTACTTCGGGATGGCGATCGGCGCTTTTCTAGCGGCCTTATCTATTCGAGTTTTCCTTATTCCCAACGAATTAATTGATGGGGGGGTGGTGGGTCTTTCCCTCATGATGGCTCGCCTCTTTGGAGGGGATTATCTTTCTTGGTTTCTCCTCGTGTTCAATCTCCCCTTTGTGTACTTGGCTTGGCGCTATATTCGTCGGTCCTTTGTCCTTTCGATGTTAGTGGCGATCTTGCTCTTTGCTCTGTTTCTTTCTTTACTGGAAAGTTTCCCTGTGTTTGCGGCCGATATGTTGGAAGCCATTGTGATTGGTGGCGCTATGCTCGGGGGAGGGGCTGGTATGATCATTCGCTATGGAGGCTGTACGGACGGCACAGAGATTTTAGCGATTTTGATTAATCGTAAACAGGGCTTCACGGTGGGCCAGGTGATCTTGTTTATTAATATTTTTATTTTTACTGCATATGGTTGGATTTTTCAAGACTGGCACAGTGCTCTTCGTTCCTTAATGACCTATCTTGTGGCATTTAAGGCAATGGATTTAGTCATTGCAGGTCTCGAGGAATTGAAATCTGTTTTGATCATGAGTTCTCATCCCGAAGACCTCAGTAAGATGATCACTCACCAGCTTGGGTTGGGGTTGACCTTCATCAAGGGGAAAGGGGGCTACTCGGGGGAGGATCGAGATATTTTATTTGTCATTGTAGAACGGCTTGACCTGGCAGAACTGAAAGAAATTGTGTTGAGAGAGGATCCAAGTGCTTTTATGGCGATTGAGACATTACACGAGGTGGCCTATGGGAGCAGTGCGAGGATGGCTCTTCGCTATAAAGGCAAGAAAAAGAAGATCCCGAATCTCGATATTACATAAGACCATATTACACAAATGAACTCAAAAGTTGGTTTTTGACAGTGTCGGCGACGCTTGGAGTTCACCTTTCTTGTATCGCTAAACTTTTTAAGTTTAGCTGCTTCAGA
>JAGVDZ010000131.1 GCA_020058465.1 Parachlamydiales bacterium
CCCCAGAATGGGGTTGCACATAGGCATGCTCGGCCCCAAACAACTGGCAAGCCAGCTGACTTGCTCTCCCCTCGATCAGGTCGACCTGCTCACACCCAGCGTAAAACCGGCGTCCCACGCTCCCCTCACTATACTTGTCTGTCAACCAATTCCCCATAGCGAGTTGAACAGGGAGGGAACAAAAATTTTCAGAAGCAATCAACTTCAAATAAGTTCGTTGACTCTTCAACTCATCTTGAATTCCGTGCAAGATCTCTGGCGCCTTTGCTTCCAAAAGATCCCAAATCGCCATCTGGGCAATTGCCGCTGAAGAGCGCTCCGTCTCAGGTACCTGCTTTAAATAACAAGAAAGATACCCCTGTCTTGAGTCTGTCATCCACACCTCATTTGTGTATAAACCCCAAAAGTCCAAGGACCCAGAGAGACCCATTTTGCTCCTCCCCTCCCTTAAGGTCAACTCTCAGCCTCCTGTTAATCGCCATATTTCACCTTGAACATTTTCCATCAAACGCCTTATATTCTCCGAAATACACCCCCTTATACTCCAGGGGGCATTCGTGACGAACCCTTATGCCTCGGAAGATTCATGACCTTTTCTCTTGAAGAAATTTTGAAAGTGCAAGAGCACGATATTAAAATGCTCCGTCTCATGACGCTCAAAGTTTCTCGCCTCAAAGAGCTTGCCCAAATCGAAGCTCTCCGTAAGGAGCTGCACCAACAGTTAACCGAAAAGCAAGAAGAGATCAAGGAACTGAGCCGCTCAATTTCTTCTCAGGAGCAGATCATCCTGGATATCAAGGAAAAAATCAGAAAACTAGAAGCGAAGCAGTCATCGGTCAAAAAGGTAGATGAGTTCAATGCAATCACTCAAGAGATGACTTCTCTAGAGCGGGAACGGATCTCTACAGAGCAGATTGCAAGCGACATGATTGACAAGCGCTCTCTTGAAGAAGAGCTTCTCGAGAAGATTCGCTCCTCTCTGGAAGAATCCGATTCGAGCAGTCAGGCACTCGAGCAGGAAATTGAGGGGGCAATTCGAGCTATTAACAAAGAAGGCTCCCACCTCAAAGAAGAAAGAACCATGCTAGCTTCCAAAGCACCGACCGACCTCCTCAAAGTGTATGAACGTCTTTTAGAAAACAAGAAAGATCGTGTGGTCGTCCCTCTCGAAAACAGGACTTGCAGCGGCTGTCACATCACCCTTACGGCGCAGCACGAAAATTTAGTCAGAAGGGGCGAAAGACTTATTTTTTGCGAACATTGTTCAAGGATTCACTACTGGATTCACCCTGAAGTCATCGAAGGGCCGGCAGCCTCCCGAAGACGTCGTAAAAAAACCTCATAACCCATCCCCACGGCGCTCCTCAGAGGTCTTTCATAGAGCCACCCTGCCGGCCGCGGTATTGGTTGGTGTTATACACAAATGAATTCAAAATTTGGGAATTTGAATTCATTTGTGTATGTATATTGCTCAGGTTTGATACAATCCTCCCCCAAAGACTTCTTTGTCTCCTGGGGATAACAAGTGGTCGCTTTTTCTGTTTCTCAGTAGAAACAGAAAAGAGGAAAGTCTGGACATCAAAGGTCGAGGTACCAGCTAACAACTGGGCGCCGCAAGGCGACGGAAAGTACAACAGAAACAAAACCTACCTTTCCTCAAAAGAAAGGCAAGGGTGAAACGTCCTTCCTAAAGCAACCAAGGTCGACTTTTTTGATCTAGGAAGGATCACGGTCGGTAACGACTCGCTGGATTGCAAACCCTACCTGATGCAAGGCAAAAAAAGGTGTCAAAAAAGACCTTATCTTGAAAAGAGCTGTCCCTCTTTTCAGCACCTTTTTGATGAAGCCGCAAGAGGAGTTTCGGTAACGAGCTTCCTAGAGGAATGACCACTCTCGACAGAATCCGGCTTACGTTGTCCCCTTTTTTGTTTAAAAAAATTATTACTACAGTTTGCAATTTATCTAAATATTATGATAGAATACGTTCTTCTATATCTTAATAAGGAAATCTTGATATGACATTACCAATAGGCCATGCTCCTTCGTCACATACAAACTCACCCCTTTCTTCAGAGAGGTTGACATCCCATCGAGTCATCAGTGGCGTAGCGTGTGCCATATTCGCAATCCTTGCACTTGTATTTACTTTCCTAGGCATGATGGAGCTTTCATTCGCCTTAGGAGGCGCCGCCATCCTCTCGGGATATATCTCTGTAGGCCCATCAAGACCTCATAACCCAAGTGTCCCCATTCCAGCTCCCATCCAATCGCCACCCACCATCCCCACATCTCACGAAACGACCTCAGAGACGACGCCACCTTCTCTGTTATTGACATCGATAGAGGATACATTGCGCGACCAAATACGAACTCACGTATCCGAAACAGGAAACAGCTTGGTTAGTGCATATCTAAAGACCCATAGCCGCGACCAGCTAACAAAGTTGGTTCAAAACCACCTTACGCTCCATCTAATCCAGGGGGGAAGCGTCTTGAAAGAGAAAGATAACGATGCCTACCGGCCCTACAATATTCTCCATGTAACCGGGGTAAATATGGACTACGACGGAGCCTGGC
>JAGVDZ010000088.1 GCA_020058465.1 Parachlamydiales bacterium
GGACCAAAAACAATCCCCCCTCCTTTATACTGAGGCGCTGCTAAATCTCCCTGACGAGATCGCCCTCCCCCTTTTTGGGGATGAGGCTTTCGCCCAGTTCGAGCAATCTCAGCACGTGTCTTCGTATGAGCCGACCACTGCCTTTGGTTGTGGCGGATCGCCACCAAATAATCCTTCACCGACTGCAGATGAGCCTCCACCTGCAGGGCCTCGGAATCGATCTCCAAATGACCTACTTCTTCACCAGATAATCTATATTTTTTTAAGGTAGCCATCGCGATTACTTCTTCCTCGACTTATTCTTGTTCGCCATCTTAATTGACTCGCTTACATAGACAACCCCATCCGAAGGGCCAGGGATGGCTCCCTTCAATAGGAGATATTTTCCATGGATGCCCACAACTCGCAAATTCTGTACCGTCTTCGTCTCACCCCCCATCCTGGAAGCTCGCTTACCCCCAGGAAAACAGCGCCCCGGAGTACTCCGCATACCCGTTGACCCCATATGACGATGAAACCCAGATCCGTGAGCCGCAGGCCCCCCAGCCATGTTATGCAGTTTAATCACCCCCTGGTACCCCTTCCCTTTACTCACTCCTTCTACGTCGACGTAAAGCACCTCTTCAAAAAGAGACAGATCCAACTTCTGCCCCACCTGAAACTGCGAGACCTCATCTCCAGGCAGACGACTTTCTTTCAAAACTCGACAAGGCTGAAGCCCTGACTTGTCATACCGCCCCTTCAAAGGTTTTGTCATGCGAGCCGCTTGCGACGGCGAAAGAGAAATTCCAGCCAAACATACAGCCGAATAGCCATGCTTGGCCTCTGTTTTAATTTCAAAGACAACATTAGACTCAATCTCAACCACCGAGCAAACAACTTGCCTACCTTGCTGATCAAAGACTGTTTTCATCCCTTTCTTTCGAGCAATCATCGCCAATGACATAGACATTCCCTTATGACAACCATTTCTCCGTACAACCGAGCGACAAAAAGGAAAGCGAAAGGTCCGACTTTCAACCCTTAGCTCAAACATCGCGCTTAACCCCCTCTCAAAGCTCGAGAAAAGGTGGCATACGAAACGAAATGCCCCTCTTTCTGAAGGGGATTTTTATATCGAGGTTCTCATCGTAAAGAAATGGCAGATTTCTTCACAACGCTTTATTTTTCAAAAGCTCTGGCTGAAGCTTTTTTTTGATATAGATCACCTCTCCATCCTTAAGCTTTCGAGCTTTTGACAAGAGAGTCGCATCTGCCTCTTGAGTCAGTTCCAACAGAGAGATTAGACTTGACAGGGAACTCTGGAGAGGCAGAACGACAACACCTTGATTCAAAACCTCTCCCCTCACTTCAACTTTAAGGCACTGGAAAGCTGGGATAGTGAGCTCTCGGTCTTTCAAGATCCTTTCCCCAGGGTCGATACCACTCAAATCGGCATTACGCTGAGGACGAGCCCGTATCAGCACCCCGTGTACAGGCTTTCCAGCCTTAATCCAATAAGGCCCAGGTCTTTGGATTGCCCCACGTAAAGTCAGACACACTTTAGAATGAAAAAAGAGAGGGCCAGGTACACGCTCCTGTCTCCACCACGCCTCGAAGAGAAAGCCTACCCATAAGCAGAAAGAAAACCAAGCAAGCCCCACCAACACCTGCTCCCAAAACAAGAGAGAAGCTCTCATGGCAACCCTATACGAACGTTACCCCCCTCCAATCAAGAGGATGCGGCTTCGAGCTTTAGGCCGTAATCCATTCGATGCTTGTAATGAGTCGCTAGAAGATGACTGACAGCGTTCAGAGCCCCGAAGGAAGCCGCCACCGCCACAGGCACCAAAGCCACCCCTGTGTAGAGCAGGAAGGTCGCCGCAATAAACGCAAGTAACGCAAACACATTCTTAACGATCGTGAGAATTCTATAGATCGTATTCTGACGAAGACCTTCGTGAAGATTCTGAGATGCTCGACCTCCTAAAGAGTTGACATAGTCAGCCTGCTCTCGCATCGACACCACATCGTCCACCAATTTCATTGTCGTGTTCGCAGCATGGAGATGCTCTGCCACATTCAAAGGTGTTTTTAAATCAACTCCTTGACCAAAGATTTGACCCACCGCAAAACAAACACTCCAGATCCCTAACGCCACCGTCTCACAAACACGCGTCATCAAAGAAGCCGCCTTTAACTTCGTCACTCGATCTGCATCTAAACACGACCCAATCTGTTTGGCTGTCTCCACAGTATACTGAGGAAGTTCTACAAACACAGAAAAGGATCTCACCGTCTCTGCCGTCTTTTTAACCCGCTCCAGAGCAGGATTGGTGACAGAACAACCTTGAAGAGCCTTAACAGTCTTTTCTGTAAGTTTAGCTACAGCAGAATACTCGCCTGCAAACGTCTTAGTCGAGGCCTCAATAAAGGAAACTCTTGGATTCTGATGATATATCTTAACGGATCCACTCATATCTACCTACCTAACTCAGCTGTGAGTCGACGATTGTAGCTAGTCAGAAGAAAAAAATCAAAAACAATTTAAAATTTATACCAAATATCAAAAATAACGTGCAGTTAGACCCTGCCAAACTGCACGTTATTTTTGATATTTGGTATTATTAAATTTTATTTGGCATTATTTTTGATGCAATCAAAATTTCAATACAGGCTCATCAAGCCAGGACAACTGGATCAACCTGGCCCCGCAGCCAAGAACCTACGTCCATCACAACCTTCCCTTCTGGCTGAACTTTAATAAGGCGAAGAGGTGCACCACTACCACACCCTACAAGACCCTGTCTAGAAATAGTACCAGGGGACATGGTCAATGTTTCCTGAGATAGCTCTGTGGATATAATTTTTATTTTCTTGCGCATTCCCCGTGTCTGCATCCAACTCCACGCTCCTGGTGTAGGTGCAAGGCCTCTAACCTGATTGTGAATCACAACACTGGGTCGTCCCCAGACAATACGAGTTTCTTCTGGTTGAATTTTGGGTGCCATAGTTACAAGACTTGGATCCTGAGCTCGCCCCTCTGGTAAATCTTCTCCTATTTCTTGCAAAAAGTGCAAAAGAAGGGGTTTTGCCAGCAGACAAAGCTCTTGTAAGAGCTCACCTGCATTCATCGAGGAAGGAATCGCCATCAAGGCTTCCCTTAGCACATCACCCGCATCAAGCTCTTTGACCATCTTCTGAATCACAACGCCTGTAATTTCTTCACCTTGCATTAATGCCCTTTGAACAGGAGCGGCTCCTCGATATTTGGGCAACAAACTAGCGTGAAGATTGATCGCCCCTAGAGGAGGCGTTTGCAACAATGACTCCTTTAAAATCTGGCCATAAGCAACAACAACAACAAGATCTGCCTCCAGAGACTTAATCTCTTGGAGAAATAGAGGATCGGATGCTTTTTCAGGTTGCAAAAGAGGAACATGGGGGGCCTGCCGCACGGCAATCTCCTTGACAGCCGAGCTACCGATCCTACGCCCCCTCCCCTGCGGAAGATCAGGCTTCGTCACGATACCAAGAATAGGAACTCGATATTCTAAAAGATATGAGAGAATGTGCGCGGCGAAGGGGGGGGTCCCAAAAAAGAGAATCGATTTCAAACCTCGAAATACTCCTCTTCCGTCCCGTGATTATACTGCTTGACCACCCCTTCCAATCCGATAAGACCCCGTTTGGAAGTTTGGCAAAAATCAATCCAGTGCAGCACCTCCTTACTCAAGGGGACCTCGGTATGAATTTGAGCAAGAGCCTCCTCAAGATGAAGTCCCGATCGATACGTGATCTTGAACGCTTTGCTAAGAGCTGATCTGACCTCAAGAGGGAAATGATGCCTTTTCAAACCAATCACATTGATCCCTCCAAATTTGTAAGGAGAACCCCCAC
>JAGVDZ010000048.1 GCA_020058465.1 Parachlamydiales bacterium
ATCAGTGGACGAATGAGGTCATTTTTATCTCGAGTGGTCAGAGACGCGCCACCAAGGTTTTGATAATACAGGGTATAACCACCCCCTCCCTCGGACTTCACCGGATGCTGGAGGGTAGCCATTCCAGTGTACAAGGCGCTGCCGTCATCACGTGGTGGTTCGGCTCTTCCAAAGAGCTTCCAACAGTTGTGTGAGATCCAATTCTGAGCTAGCACCGGTTCGCTACCTTGAGTAAAGAACTGACTGAGGATTTCGAAAGCGATCCTTTCGAGCATCCCTCGAATTGCCGATGCTAGGTCTTCAGAGTACCCTTCGCAGACGCAGGCCTCCACGGCTGAACGGAGGGCCAGAGTCTGTGGGTCCCCACAATGGACAGTTGATTCGAGCATCTTAATAAAGTGAGGACGGAATAAATCCGTGGCGAAGGGTTGGGACTTGTCAGCATGGTAAAGACATTCTAGGTAAAAGTCTCGCAATTCTCTAGTGCTCGACAGATCCATTCCATGGTTGATGAATCTTTTCCATAGGAGCTTAGCTCCTTCCCCTGTGACCTGCCAAGCTCCCGTTGTCGCGGGCAGCGGTCGAACGTTACCTTGGAGCATCTGAGTCATCTGCGGTGTTAGGTTTCCGCTATCTGGTCTTAGCACTACATCAGACAGCAGATCCTTTGGGTTTTGTGTAGGGAACGCCCTTGTGAATAAGTTCTCTAGAGACTCGCATATTGATTTTCTTAACTCGTCGGAGGGGGGTTGATAGGCCTGCACCTCGGTTAGTTGTGCGATACGTTCTCTCAGAGCTTGATGCCACTCGAAATTAGACCTGAAGGGAACACTTTCTAAAAGGGCACTTGTTTGGATATTAGGCTTATACCCGAGAATCTTTGTTAAATTTTCCAGAGATTCAATTGGACAGTAAATAGGTAGCGGTGCTCGTGGGGCAAGTTTTTTTGGGGCAGAAGGATTTTTTATAGGAATAGAGTCGACTGGACAGTCGACTGGACGGTTCAATGGCGCGCTTACTTCTCGTGGTGGGTCTACTTGTGGGCAAACTACACTCCACATCTGATGAAACAACCAGGTAAAAAATGAGGATACACAGCTAGCCACTTTTCGTGCCAAGGAATCGAGTTTTGAAAAAAGAAAACAACAAGCTCGAATGGGGGGTAAGGTTCCACAAGAACGAATAAAATTGGTCATTTGTACAAGGTCCTGCGCAGGAAATAGAAGTATTCTATAATAAAATAGGAAATAGGAAAACTAAAAAAATAGAGAAATTACATGTATACAAGAATTTTTTAATTCATTTGTGTATACTCCTGGTCCTCTGGATCAGAGAGGCGAGCTTGTCCTGTGGTAAATTTCGGTATCTTTAAAGAAAAATTTAATCTCTTGTTTGGCCGTATTAGGACCGTCGGAGCCATGGATAGCATTTTTTTCAATGCTTGTGGCAAAGTCACCTCGAATGGTTCCAGCAGGGGCTTTGGAAGGGTCTGTCGGCCCCATAATCCTTCGATTAAGATTGATGGCATCGACACCTTCGAGGGCCATCACCAAAACGGGTCCCGATGTCATAAAGTCGATCAGTTCTTGAAAAAAAGGACGCTCCTTGTGGACCGCATAAAAGTCGGCAGCCTGTTTATGGCTCAACTTCACCATTTTTGCCGCCACAATACTCAGGCCTTCTTTTTCGAAATATTCAATGATATTGCCAATCTGGTTTTGCTCCACCGCATCGGGCTTAATAATCGACAGAGTTTGTTCAGTGACTTGGCTGGGCGACAAATGGGACATAGTGACTTGGATCTCCGTAGTGATTGACAAGGAATCTTCCTCAAGTTGGCTGAAAACGGGTTGACAAAGACCTTGCAAATTTATTGTACCGAGCTCTCCTTCTTGCACGAAGTGGATCTGGAGAGAAAACACAGTGCCTACGCATTCTAGCCTACAAGAGAATAAACCTCACGAAGTTCTGTGAAAAAAGGTAGGGAAGAGAGATACTGCCCCTGTCCGAGGGGGTAGAGGTTTGGCCCTCTTATGTGCACTTATGTATACACAAATGAACTCCAAGCTGCCTCCTTGTCAAATTCCCAAATTTTGAATTCATTTGTGTAGAGTCGTAGGAGCTATGAAAAAAATTTTGGTCATTAAACTCAGGCAGCTCGGGGATGTTCTCCTGACAACGCCCCTTTTTCGAGTTTTGTCGAAAGGGTTGGATGGGGCCCGTATCGACGCTTACGTCTACGAATCGGCTCGCCCCATCTTAGAACATAACCCTTATGTGGGACGTGTATGGGGATTTGATCAGAGTCAACAACGGCGGGGGAGGCTGTGCCGATATCTCTACGAGTTGTCGATATGGAGACAGCTTCGTCAAGAAGGGTATGATTGTGTCATCAACTTGACTGAAGGGGATCGGGGGTGGCTTGTCTCGTTGATCTCGGGTGCCCCTTTACGAATAGGGTATGGGGACCAAAGATGGGGGTATACGCGTGTTGTTAAAAGAGCGCCAGGACAGCGACACATGGTGGAACGTCATCTAGACGTTGCAAGGGTGATGGGCATTTTCCCTGAAAGAGAAGAAAGGGGGCTTTTATTTGCACTCTCTACACAAGCGATTAAAGCAGTCGAGCAAAGGGTGGGTAAACAGCCCTACGTGTTAATCCACCCTACATCAAGGTGGATGTTCAAAAGTTGGGCTGCAGGTTCGTTTCGAAAGCTTGTACTGTGGCTGTTAGATAGAGGAAGACGTGTGGTTATCAGCTCTTCTTCAGACCTTCTAGAAAGAGCCTTTGTCAAACAGATGATCGAAGGGTTGCCTGTGTTAGACTTAGGGGGCCTATTGTCCATTCAAGAACTTGGGGCACTCGTCAAACTGGCCGATTTACTTGTGTGTGTCGATTCTTTACCTTTTCACATAGCTAGTGCATTTCAGACCAAAGTTGTAGCATTATTCGGGCCTACCTCTGAGGTGACTTGGGGCCCTTGGATGAATCCTTGGGCCAAAGTGATCACCAAGAATTTCTCTTGCCGCCCTTGTTATCTCGACGGATGCGGGGGGAGTAAGAGGAGTGATTGTTTGGACGCTATTACTGTGGAAGAAGTGCAAGAAGCGATCTCAGCTCTCCTCATTCACTCTACCTTGTCTAAAGAGGAGCTCTCCGATCGATGCATGGTGAAGTGTTTGCCAAAATAGTTCATTCTGGCTTCTGGATGGTCTAAAAGCTCTTGTACAGTGCCTGATAAAGAGACTCGTCCTGCTTGAAGGAGGTAGCTTCGATCGACTATTTCTAAGAGTTCTCTTGCATTATGATCGGTGATCAAAATGCTAATGCCTTTTTGTTTGAGGTGAAGGATCAGGCGCTTGACCTCTTCAATAGTGATGGGGTCAATATTGGCGAACGGTTCATCGAGAAGAAGGAGCTTGGGGTGTTGCAAGAGGGCACGTGCAATTTCAAGTCGTCTCCTCTCTCCTCCTGAGAGACTGGAGGCAAGGTGGTGTCTTAAATGAGTGAGGTGGAGTTCTTGCAGAGCATGTTCGAGGAAAAGACCTTGTTCTTGGCGAGACAGGGGGGTGTATTCAAGGACTAAAGTGAGGTTGTCTTCGACATTCAAACAACGGAAGATCGATGGTTCTTGTGCTAGATAGCCTATGCCGAGTCTAGCCCTTTTTTCGATGGGCAAGTGGGTGATTGGAATGTTTTGAAATAAGATTTCACCTTCGTCTGGGGAGATGAGGCCCATAGCAATGTAAAAGGCGGTGGTCTTGCCGGCCCCGTTGGGGCCTAGCAGGGCTACCACTTCTCCTTCATGGATATGGAAGGTCAGCCCTTGCAGAACTCGTGTGTCTCCATAGCGTTTGTAGAGTCTGTTGGCAGAAAATAAGATGGGGGTACGTGTCATGGGAGGTTTTCAGTCACATTGGGTATACGTATCGTTTCTAATTGGATGTGGTCGGCTTGAAAAGTCGGGGTGGGATTCTGTAGGTCTAACTGGACCATTGTAAGGTGGGCTCTCCATATCGAGGAGCTTTTGCTTAGATTAGGTCTATAGGTAGAAAATAAGGTAGCTGAATCAGCTTCAAGAGTGTGGTCGGGGTAGTGATAGGAGGCTTGGGGTGCGTTCAGAATATAGAGAGTCTCCTTGGAAGGGTCGTACATCTGGGTTTGGCTTTGGTAGAGTATCTCATAGAATCGAAAATGCTTTCGATCGCTGGTCCATGTGAACGTGGCTAAAGGAGCTTCGAGCGTCAGGTGGCAAGAAGGGTTTTGAAGTTCCTTGTAAACTCCCATCTGTAAGATGGGGATTTTTGAAGGTAGCTCATTGCGGCAGAGCGTTGCGTAGGTCGTCTTGTCAGAGAGTTGAATACGGACGGATTGCCGGACAAGGAGTAGACTTATACCAAAGAGTAGGAAGATGGAGGTGGGAGCTGATTTGAAAAACATCTTTTGATGTTTGGTGCTGTTTTCAGTCACGTTGTGTATATGTGCTGCAGAGAGATGTCCTTGGAGAGTGGGAGGGAAGCTGGTCGACGACTTCCCGTAGTTGGCAGACAATGGGGACGAGTTCAATGAGGGCATCGATGGATAGTCAAGAGGCTCCATCGCTCATGGCCTCTTGTGGTTTAGGGTGACATTCGATGTAGAGAGCGTCGGCTCCGGCTGCGATCGCAGCCCTTGAGAGGATGGGAATGAATTCGCTGTCTCCCCCGGACTTAGACCCCAAGCCCCCAGGTTTTTGGATGGAGTGAGAAGCGTCGAAACAGACAGGCACTTTGAAGCTCTGCATGATGGGGATCGCTCGTATATCCGTGATGAGCTGATTGTAGCCAAAGGTGGTCCCTCGGTCAGTCAGTAAGATATCTTGTTCTTTAAAAGCCCGTAGTTTGTCGACAACATGGCTCATATCCCAAGGAGACAAAAATTGCCCTTTTTTGACGCTGACTAATGCGGGTGTTTTGGCCGCAGCAATTAAAAGATCGGTCTGTCTCGACAGGAAGGCTGGAATTTGGATTGCTTCTAGTGTGGAGCCCACGAGGGTGGCTTCGCTGGGAGAGTGCACATCGGTGATGACGGGTAGGTCGAGCTCTTTTTGGATCCGCTGCAAGATGGCAAGCCCCCGTTCGAGGCCTGGGCCCCTATACGAGCGCAGATGGGTTCGGTTCGCTTTATCATAGCTAGCCTTAAAGACGAAGGAGACAGGGTAAGGAGCTAGCCGTTTTTTGAGAGTCAAAGCGCAGTTGAACGCGTGCTCCTCCGACTCAATGACACAAGGGCCTGCTATTAAAAGGAGCTTGGCTCTAGGTCCGATGGGATAACGAAAGGGCATGGTCTACCTCCGACAACGACTTGGAAACACTGAGACAATACCGTAGAGCGTGAGTCTGAGTCAACATAGCACCGGAGTTATACACAAATGAATTCAAAATTTGGGAATTTGACAAGAAAGGTGAACTCCAAGCGTCGCCGACACTGTCAAAAACCAACTTTTGAGCTCATTTGGGTATATACCCATCGCACGATTAGAGCTCATTGGATTGGCGTGGCACTCCGGAGTCAGTTGGGTCATCTGCTGTCGATTCTGATAACACCAAAAGGGGTGTTGTGCTGCTAGCTGCGGACTTTTCTAGAGCGTAAAAGGAAGCTAAATCTTGGAAAAAGTCATCTTGAGCATCGGGACTCAAATAGAACATGTGGCCCCCTTGATAGCGATGGAGTTCGGTGCGATCGACAAGGTGGGCTGGGAAGTGTTGAAAAGTGTGGGCCGCTGCCATAAAGGGAGTCACGAGATCAAATATACCAGAGCCAATCCAAACCTTGAGATCTGCATTTGTACAAAGAGCTCTTTGCAAGGGGGCAACAAAGGTGGGATAGGGTCCTGGAGATTGTTTTTTATAATCCCAAAGACGACTTGTTTTTTCCGAAAGGATCCGATATGGCTTTTGGATATCAAATGTCTCTGCAAGGTATTCATAAAAGGCAGAGGTAAAAGGCCCTGAGATCATAGCAACGCTCGGATCTTGTGCCAGTGAATGGAACGACTCCAAGGGCATGCGAGGCCCTTGGCAGCTTGAATCGTACCAACCGATGATCTTACTTTCCCGTTTTAAAAAGTGGTCCACAAAAAGGTGAGGGGAGATGGTTCCTCGATACTCTTCAATGAGGTCAACGGGTAGGTAAGTCATAGTGGAAAGTGGCGTCCGGAGGACATCGAGTTGAGTCTTGGTCGGCCTGAGGAGAAAAGGGGCGTATTGAGCGTAGCTAAACTCAATGGCATCCCGAAGGACCACTTCCAGGGGTTCGTTGGGTCTGTACAGTCCATACTTCCAAGATGTGGCGACATAGGTTGGAAGGTAAAGGAAGCGATAGAGGGGGTTGGCAGAGCAGACATCGAGCAATTCAAAGTCAAGAGCTGGTGAAATGAGGATCATCCCTTTCGGATAGATCCCCTCCTCGGATTGTAGAAGGTCCACGACTAAAGCAGCTCGACAAGAGCCGTAACTTTCTCCCATGACGTAAATGGGGACATTGGTACGCCGATGTTGGATCAGATAGTCTCGAATAAGCCAGCTGATCGAGCGGGCATCTTCTTCACTTTCTAGATAGGGGGCTGCTGCGTCGTCGGACGCCGGAAGGCTCAACCCGGTTGTTAAAGGGTCGATGAAAACAAGGTCGGTGTAGGCAAGGGGGCTTTGTTCATTGTCGATCCACCGGTATGGAGGGGTCAGTGCACCCCCTTCAGTATACGACACCAGCTTTTTAGGGCCGATGCCACCGAAGTGGAGCCAAATCGAAGAGCTTCCAGGCCCCCCATTGAATATGAATGTAATTGGGCGAGACGGTAAGTTCGACTTGGTATAAGCAAAGTAGCCAACCTCTCCTTGAGGGTGACCCTCTTTCATGGGCAGATGGAAAGTTGCAAATTCAGCTTCGTAAGGACCAAGGACACTGCGGGTCTCCACACCTTTCAGCGGAAGGGCGGCTAGCAGTAGAATCACAAACTGGAACATGTGAAAATTCCGACTTTGGCTTTAACAGGGAGCCATTTTAGTTGGTTTTCGGTGTTTCTGACAATCTCTTGCATAAATAAAGAACAGATCGGTACCCTGTGGGGTCGACTTAAGTTTTGGGGATTGATAGCTCAGTGGATAGAGCACCCGCCTTCTAAGCGGGCGGTCGTAGGTTCGAGTCCTACTCAATCCGTCTTCGTCATCAATATTTGGTTCTTTTAGCTCATGGATTCCTTGTCCCTTCTGGGAGATTTTTCGTTTAGCCCCACTTCGTTTGACCACTTGGACGAGCTTTTTTTGTCTTGGAAAGGGGAGGCCTTTCTCCAATTGCCCGATCGTCGGCGCAGTGCACAGGTGAATTTGGCTTTGCTAAAGCAGATCCAAAAGGTGGATGGTCCTTGTTTTCTCTTGTCGCCTGTATTGGGATTTCTCGAAATGGTTGTCAAAGAAAAAATCTTAGACAACTATACTTTGACGAGTTTTGAGATTTGGCTTAACGCAAGCTCTGGCCTCTCCTTTGAAGAGAACCGGGAGATCAGAGGCAAGATCGCCGGAAAGTGGATTGAACGGGATTGTTACCAAGTTATTTTCCCGGTTGGGACGGGAACTTTGTACCCTGGTTCTCACGTTGTCACGGCCCACCGTTCTCCTGATCTCGATACGACAGTAGCTTCCTTTTGGGGATGGCTTGATGCCTTTGCCGCCAGAGTAGGAGTGGGGCAGCACATTTGGAATGTGCCGGGAGGGCTTTCTCCATCGCAGATTGAAATTCAGTGGTTATTTGTGGCCCCTTTTGGGGAAGCGATCCATTCGCATCTTGTGAAGACGAGGCACTCCTTGACTTTGACGGGGAATGATCTGATGTTGGGAGAGGCACTTTGTCAAAAGCGTCTCACTGACTCAACGATGGAAGAGCTACATGTTTTTGAGGATACGGCGATTGTTGTTGTGGATGAAGAGGGGTATGGGTTAGGAGATTGGCGCTCGATTGACATGGAGATTGTGCAGTCGCTCATTCTGGCCTTGAGTTCGGCTCTTCGCTGGTTTGAAAATGATGTTCACCTCAAGTTAATTTCCCTACTGGCGAAGCCCTCTTTGAAGATTGAGACATTTAGGCAGGCGATTGAGGCGTTCGTACGAGCTCCTCTACAAGGCTCAGAGCCGGTGAGAGAATGGACAGCTCGGCAGTCTACCCAAGTGGCTACGTTGTTAAAGGAGATATTGGGGCTTCCTGCAGGGCTTATGACTTCGTATGAGGCGCTGTTAGCCAAACTCTCCACCATGGCGGGGGTGGCTCCCCTTGATGCAGCCTCAGTCATCAAGGAAAGTGAGGCTCTTTTCAATCAGGGGTTTTTGAAGGATGATCGCCCTTCTTTGTTTCAATATCTAGAAAAAGAGGTAGATCGG
>JAGVDZ010000132.1 GCA_020058465.1 Parachlamydiales bacterium
CTCGTTATCGAGTGTATTCTCTTTTCTATGCATTAGTCATAGGTTTGATTCTTATCCTAGGCTCTCTTTGGATCATGGATAATCTTGACTACAATTTGATGACGTGGAAAGAGGTTCATGATTAAAGCCTATATGCTGCTGACTAAGCCAGGCATCGTCTTGGGGAACCTATTGACAGCAGCAGCTGGCTTTGCATTAGGTCTGCGGGGGATAGCTCCTTGGTGGCAGTGGGGAGGGACCCTCTCGGGGATTGCCTTGATCATCGCTTCTGGTTGTGTGTGGAACAACTGGATCGATCGGAGAGCTGATCAAAAGATGGTGAGAACAGCCAGAAGAGGGCTCGCAGCAGGCATTGTTTCTGAGCTCGGCGCTAGACTCTGGGGCACATTGTTAGGTGGCACGAGTCTTTGGATTCTATATGAAACAACCTCTTTGTTGACGATGATACTAGCTCTCTTGGGCTTTGGTATCTATGTCGGGATCTATAGCTTTCTCAAATACCACTCGATTCAGGCTACGTTAGTAGGCAGTGTGGCAGGAGCCATGCCTCCTCTTGCTGGGTATGCTTCGGCAAAGGGGGACATTGATCTTGTGGGGGGGGTTGTCTTTTTGATCCTGGTGTTTTGGCAGATGCCCCATTTTTTAGCTATTGCCCTTTACAGATCTCACGAATATGAAAAAGCTGGTATCCCCACTTATCCGTCGGTGAAAGGGGTGGCATCGACCCAAAGACAGATGAAGCTTTATACCCTTTTATTTACCCTCTCTTCTCTGACCCTCGGATATGTCAGCCCTTCGTTAGGATGGGTTTATGTTACGATTATGTCGGCGTCGACTCTATATTGGATGTACATCCTATTTCAAAGGCCAATTGAGCGATATGCTGCGTGGGGGCGATCGATGTTTCGGTGGTCTCTTGTGGTTATTGTGGGCTGGTGTGCAGTCGTTGTCTATCTCGCTCTAGAGCATCCCACTCAAGGGGGCGTCTCGATAGGCACCAAAACCCAGATCCTACCGCTATCAAGCTCATGATCATAGGGAAAGATTGTCCCGAAATTAAAGAAAGGGTGATCCCGGTTGCCAAGGTGCTGGTTGCAAGCAGTGCCAGGAAAAGCAAGGCACACACAATGGCCACTTTACCCGGTGTAGATTGTGTACTGTAGGCGTGGTTAATTGTATTGCATCGTTCTTGAAATGGTAGAACCAATCTTCTGTGAATGAAACTATGTATTTGTTGTATCATAATAACCATATTTTATAATGATTATACTAACTATTTACATTATTTTATTTAAAAACTTGCTTTTTTGACTGATTTTGATATAATCGCTTTGACTATTTTTCTTTTCTGACTGATTGTTAGTTACTTATGATGTTTGGTATAAGATGAAAAAAAAATTTACAATCGTCACCCTGGGTTGTCGTACGAATCAGTACGAGTCGCAGGGGTATGCTGAGCAATTAGCCAAATTGGGCTATGAAAGGGCGGTTGGGGATACAGAGTGGGTAGATCTCTGCATTGTGAACACATGCACAGTGACCAAGAATGCAGATCACACATCCAAACGGGAGATCAGTAAGCTCGCTGCCCGTTATCCAGATGCGAGGATTGTCGTAACAGGCTGCATGGTTGAGAAAAGAGAAGAAGAGGTTCGAGCGTTGGCCCCTTCTGTGATCGTTGTGCCGAATCAAAAGAAAGAACAGTTAGTCGCCTATGTATTTCCCGATTTAGAGAGTTACCCAGAATTTAAGATCGAGCACTTCGATGCGCACACACGGGCGTTTGTCAAAGTGCAAGACGGGTGCAACTCATTTTGTACCTATTGCATTATTCCGTATGTCCGGGGTCGATCTCGATCTCGGCCGATGCAAGAGATCGTTAGAGAAGTAGAGGGGTTAATTGCCCAAGGCTACAGAGAGGTTGTGCTGACGGGGATCAACATCGGCGATTTCGATGGAGGGGGTACGTTAGCCGATCTAGTCAAAGAGGTCGACCAGATCGAAGGTCTTTATGCGCTCAGGATCTCTTCGATTGACCCAGATGAGGTGGATGATCGACTCTTGCGCATCGTTTTAGAGGGAAAAACGACGTGTCCGAGTATGCATGTGGTGTTGCAGTCGGGCTCGAATGTGGTCTTAAAAAGGATGAATCGTAAGTATACCAAACAGATGTTTTTACAGACTGCAAGACGCCTTTATCAAGCGAGCCCCGATTTTACTTTGACAACAGATGTGATTGTTGGGTTTCCGGGGGAGAGTGAAAGGGACTTTGAAGAGACAAAAGAGGTGATTGAGGAGGTGGGGTTTGCCAAAGTCCATATGTTTCCCTATAGCCCAAGAGAGAGGACAAAAGCTTTTTTATACCCCAATCGGATTGCAGAAGAGGTGATGAAACAGCGAAAAAGGGTTCTTCTACATCATGCTGAGACAAGAGCACATCGACTCAGAAATCACTTTATAGGGCGTACATTTTCTGTTCTTTTTGAAGGGGTGAAGGGAGATTGGATCGAGGGGCATACTCCCAATTTTCTCAAAGTGGCGGTTCCGAAAAAAGAGGCCCGGAGAAACGAGATCAAAGAGGTAGTTCTTGTCGAAAATCGGGAAGACTCTTTTGTAGGGAGAGTTCTCACGTGACACAGTTTATCAGGATCGATCGTTTGTTCTCTCCTTTTTCGCATTTGCCAGGGACTTTGTTTCCGATTCCGATGACCCCTTTTTCTGTTGAAGCCTACCCGACCTTATTTCGAATTGTAGGCTTTAAAGAGATTCGACTGCACGTACAAGGGCCTATTCAGAATTTCACCTGCCAGCTTTGTCTCGACCGGGGCAAGGTAGCTTTATTTGGGATGAGTCAAGAGGGGTTTTTCCGCTTCGAGCTCTATCGACATCAGCAAGAGCTTGTCTTGTCTGTGGTAAGGGCTCCTGAAGAGGGGATTCGATGTTCAGGTCTTGAGACATCCCTTCTAAAGAGACATGATAGGATAAGGCTTGCTCTCGGCCCCCTGCCTTCGTTGTCACATTCCCACCGACAGCTAGAAAAACTTTGTTGCGGGATCCATAAAGAAGCCAATATTGATCGGATGTGGCGATCATTTAAATTAGAAGAGCACCTCCCTTTTTTATATCTTCTAGGGCAACAAATCCAGGTGGGGTCGAGCAAGCTACCTTTGTCTTGGGTAGGGTCATTGGAACAAGAGATCCGAGCCCATTTTCAACAAGGGTGGGTGCCTCGTTTAGAGGATTCAGATCATCAAGGGCTGAAGACTACATTTGCCAGTATGGTCAAAGAGCCTTTGGAGTTGTACTACCTGGTTTACAGATGGGTGAAGGACTCTCTTTGTCGGCAAGATAACGATCATCTTACGATCCTACCTAATCCCTGTTCGATCGTGGGGCGTTGGACTGGGTATAGCGTGGAAGGGGGAGGCACACTGGATTTGCAGTGGAGCCGCTTTCGTCCTAGGAAGATGAGGTTATACTTTGAGACATCCCGAGAACTGACCCTGGCTTCACCTGGCATCACGAGGGTACAAATTCGGACCTTGCTTCATCAAAAAGGGCGATGGCACAATCTCGACACCCCTATTTTGTTCTCACCTCACACCCATTATTACCTAGAGCGGTTTAGTTGAGGAGGTGGAAGGAAGGTGTTTTGTGAGGTAGATCCAAACTCTTTCAAAAAGAAGGCAGAGGGCGCCGTTAGCAACGACGTTGGCGCATGTGATGATAGGATCTAAGATCACATTGAATGCCAAGATAATTGCGATCATGTCGGGGGTAAAATGCAAGTAGGCCTCGTAGACAGGAAGCATAATGAAGATGGCCCCACCCAATACAGCAGCTGTTGCGTAACGGGTCAAGACAAACACCAGGCTAAAGGGGATCCACATAGAAAGAGAGGGGCTTGTCCCATAAAATTGGGTATAAATCAAGAAGCACAAAAAGGCATTCACGATACAGTCGCCGATTTGTTGGATATTGGTGGTAGCTGGGATCACAGCATGGGCAAGATGGGGGTGTTGTAGGCTCCGAGTGCACCCTTGGATGGTCCAGGGCATTGTTGAAAGGCTGCAGCCTGAGCTAAAGGCCATGCCAGCGGCAGGCAGAAGGTGGCGAGCCGATCGGAGCGAGCGCACAAAGTGGAACCCGGCCCCTACGAAAAAAAGAGCCGCGATGTACAGGACTAAAGATAAGCAGAGCCAGAGGAGAAAGTCGGCATAGCTTTGATAGATTTGTCCGATCAGATGAGTTTGATGCATCTTAGCTACAAATCCGAGGATAAAAAGGGGGATCAGGCGGGAAAACACATTTGTCAACACCTTCTCGATCCATTCCTTGCCAGTAATGATGACTTTTTGAAGATGAGGGAGATTGAACGAAGCGATCAACCCGAAAAGGACTCCTACGAAGGTGGCCCGACTCGCTGTCCACCAAGGGGGGACAAGGAGAGGAAGGCGCCAGAGAGGCTCGAAGGAGTGGGTCAAGGATTCGACTTCGATGGTCGGTAGGAACTGGGCAACTACATGACCACATCCAAATGCATACCACACACTACAAGAGTTTGAAAGAGCCTCGAACAAGAACAAAACGAGGATGAACAAGGCAGCCTTGTTGTGAAAAGAGAGGATAGAACAGGCGATAAATAGTCCCACCGTCAGAGGCAGGATGCAAAGTAAAAGATCTTTGATCAGCAGGCTGATTGTGTAGAGCCCTTGGTGAACAGATAGGGGACAGACAGGGGCCAAGGCCCAGTAGATCAAGAGTAGGGTGGCAATTTGGACTATACGATTTTGGAAGAACAGGTGCATGGAAACCCTCATATTCATTGCCCAAGAGGTGGGCCTACGACGCCCTTGATCACTCAACCAAAAGCGGGCTGTCAGTTCTTGTATATCAAACATGGCCTCTTCTTGGCAAAATATGGGACGATCAATCTTAGAAATAATTTAATTGTTACGACATAGTTGATATTAAATTAGTTTGACGTGTAAAATTCCGTGAAATTTTATTGTTACAGGGTCTTTTTTATGAGTATTGATGCTTTTGTTAGGTTTGCTCCAGCTGCGAAGGACCTAATTTCTCAAATACCTGATCTTACTGTAGAGAATAAATTGGAGATGTTAGGTGATTTACATCGGTATGTAATAGCTTGTGAGACTACTCCTCCTTGGATGGGGAGATCTTTAGCTGGAGTTATCGGTCATCGCAGCAGCTCAATTGAGCTATCGGATGTAGTTGCTCAAGTGATGAGTATTTGGAAACAATACAGTCCTTCGGATAGATCAAATTCTGATGACGCAGTAAAGGGGGTATTGATTCAGTTGTCCTCGTTAGTTCATTCTTTAGTAAGACCAGAAGGGGAGAATGTAGCTCGAGATGGGACTCGTTCTGAGATTGTTCTGCGGGAGGACCTGGGTAATTTCAGCTACGTCGACTGTTGGGGAGCTGCGATGCTAAATGCAGCCTCAGATAGGCTCCAAATAGAACCAAGTCAATGGAGGACAGTCAGGACGGCGGTCATGCAAGTGTGGGGTCCCTGTATTCAAGAGGCGTTTCGTTTGGGTAACCATTGGGCTTTTCCAAATCTTATGACGATAGCAGATTGGATGGGGCCCCATGTAGTTTCAGGGCTCGCCGTTGCGCGTCAGCAGAATTTTTGGACAGAATATCGCTCGTGCGTAGTAGATCGCAATCTACTCGGTTTATTGAATTTAGTAACCGATACCTCTAACGACAGCGCTTTTATGGACGTTCTAAAGAACGTCGTGAGAAACTCGCTTCCTGATGCAGTGAAACTGGTGTTGGATGAGCTGTTCTTTGAAGTAATGCCTCGTGTTCAATTACCGAATAACCTCCTGAAATGGGGCGCTGCGGAGCTGGAAGAAAGTAGAGTGGTCAACTTCGAGGGGACGGTTGTTTTAGAGACAGAGACATGGGAAGATACGATGCAATGTTTCAAGGCTCTGCTCCGTTGTCTATCTCTCGAATTGGAGTGTTTCCCAGTGATTCGAGGTAGAGCGCAAGTAAGTCGCCTAGTTCTCCAGTTCAATCTTTTGGGTAAAAGCATCGGGCAGTTTAATGAATTGGAGTCTCAGTCTTCACAAGAAAAAATCTTAAAAAATATTTTAATCGTCAGATCGAGACTAGAGGCGCTTGTTAC
>JAGVDZ010000177.1 GCA_020058465.1 Parachlamydiales bacterium
CTTCGGGGGAACACTGAAAGAAAGGCCGTGAGCCTGGCCAGGGCCATGATAAGGATCTTGCCCCAAGATCACAACGGAGACCTGGTCTAGAGGCGTTTGAAGAAAGGCCTCAAAGACCCTTTCAGAAGGAGGATACACGACTCCGTGCATCCTTTCTTGTTTGAGAAAGGTCTTCACTTTTTGGAGGTAGTCTTGTTGCAACTCTCTTTCAAAGAACTTTTTCCAAGATGACCCAAGAAGTGCCGGAATGGGGGTTTCACTCATGGCTATCTCCTTGAAGGAAAAGGGTTGCTGGGAAACGAGACTGTTTTCTAAAATAGGTATCCTTGCACCATTACGTCCCGAGAGGTCATCTTGAAGAACTTGGCTGAAAACAACCTGATCAGGTTTGTAAATGTAACACAGAAAAAAGGAATTCTCTACGCCAATTTTCGGGTAAAGGGGATTCGAAATGGTGTGACTTTTTCGGCTTCAATTTCGGTCGATCTTACCGCTCTTGATTTAAGTTCTGAAGATTCTCTCGAAAAGATCATTGAGCAGTGTGCTCGGCATGGGGTGGGGGAGTACAGGAAGGCAGAGCTCCAGTTTGACCCCTTGTCTCTCGGTCTTGATCAATATCTGGGTGTAGCGCAGCTTGGCTAGCGCATTTGCATGGGGTGCAAAAGGTCGGAGGTTCAAATCCTCTCACCCAGATTCTTTTACCAATGAATGTTGGAGAACATCGAATGCACAACACCAAAGGTTGGGTACGCGACGTGTTCGATCGCGCAGCCCCTTCTTATGGAGAACACGGGTGCCAGTATTTCAATGAATTCGGCAAACAGCTCGTCGTTCTTGCAGAACTAAATTTAGGGGAAAAAATCCTGGATGTTGCAACAGGAAAGGGGGCTATTTTATCTCCTGCTTCCAAGGTCGTTGGGGCAATGGGTACGGCCGTAGGCATTGATTTAAGTCCTGTTATGATTGAGGAAGCTCGAAAACGGGATCCTTTGTCTTCAACACACTTACTTGTCATGGATGCAGAAGAATTGTCTTTCCCTTCCCATTTTTTCGATGTTGTTTTTTGCGGTTTTGCCCTTTTTTTCTTTCCGAACCTTACGATTGTCTTCAATGAATTTAAGCGTGTCTTAAAAAGGGGAGGGAGAATTGCTGTTTCGACCTTTGGAAAACCATCTTCCTTAACACAGTGGGTTTTCAATAAGACAGAGCAATTCGGTGCCCACAAGCTACTCAAAGTGCAACCGCTTGATTCCACCCATATTTTAAACCAAGTCTTGTCTCAAGCAGGCTTTTGTCGAATTCACATTCAAGAAAGCACGCAGTTTTTTTGGCATTCTACACCGGAAGAATGGTGGAATTCTCTTTGGAGTCACGGCATTCGTTCTCGCTTAGAACAACTCGCACCAGTTGAATTGGCTGTCTTACATCGAGAATCTCTTGAACATGCTAAAAAAGCAGCTCATGATGGAAAAGTCAGAGAGGAAATCCATGTGATTTTTGGAGTCGCTCACCAGTGAACAACCACCCAACCTCATGCCTTCGCTTCCAGATCTTCGGACGCTTGCCATAACTCTTTAAATAACAAGGAGCACTCTTCACATGCGCGGATGTACCATCGAAGTTGTTTAATGTGGAGAAGAACATCCTGATCAAAGTCATTTAAGATCCATACAAGAAGGGCCGAGGTTTGTTTTTTGTCGTTCTTGAAATGCAGTATATAGCTCGCTGTATAGGCAAAATCCCTGTCGCGTCGGACCTGCTGTCGAGAAGCTTCTGATAAGTTATTCTCCCCTGATAACGTTTCTAGCCCTTTGGCCATTTCGACCAACGCCACAAAAAGTGTGGATTCGTTGGACAATGAATTTAGAGGTTCGACATCGATCGTTGTGACGTCTCGTATGTCACAAGGCTCTTCGAGGAGAACTTCATTGACTTGCTGTCTAGTCACACGCTCGATGCAAGCGGAACACAATACCCCTATGACCACCCCTGAGATGATATCCACAAGATGCGATGGGCCAAACTCTACACAAGCCAAAAGATCTGACACCAAAATGGGTAGAAATGACAGTACCCCTTCCTTACTCCACCCTCGAATGTACAACGTCCCTGCGGCTACCCCGGAAGGCACTGTCGGCATCCTGGATGATAAAGGCGTGATTCCCCCCTCTTGACGATACCCTAAGGCAAATGTAGTCCACGAACCTGTAAGCAGACAAATCCCGGAAAGTGGCCCCGGGAAAAAAGCCCTGACCCACTGCAGAGCACGATGTGCGACAGTCTCCATTGAAGAGTAGGACTCAACACTTCCTTTCAAAGAATCCAGATAAGCCGCCACACACGCAATCTGCCCAACTTGATTCATATATCCCTCTAATAAAAATACCTAAGCATTAGACTCCTTGCGCAATTATGGTATAAGGCCTTGTCGATGAACTTCTAATTCAAGAAATATCATCACTCGACAGGCTCTGTTCTCCGTAGCAAAAGGTCCGTCCCAAGAGACACAAACGCACCAACTGGAACTCCCTTGAGGACACTTCGCCATCCGTAAGTTAAAAGATCATTAGACAGGACGAGAATCGGCCCAGCCAGGTCCGACAGCTCAACAACCCCTCTTCCTGCGGCTACCACCAGGCCACCAGATATCACCCCCGAACTCACGGCCAAGGAAGGCAGTTGAACTTGCAGGTAGTGTCTAAAAACGGGAGCCCACCATTCAACATTTAAAAGAACCACGTCGGCTGCTAATACGGGTAGGAAGGCACGAAACCACCGCTCAACTTTTCTACGCGTATCTGTCATGGACC
>JAGVDZ010000062.1 GCA_020058465.1 Parachlamydiales bacterium
AGAGCCTCTTTATTCTCTTGCTTGATCTTGAACACAGTCTCTTGAGCTCTAGGATCGGTTGCCTTCTTGGCCAACTCTTGAATCTTGGCAAAATCAGAGATCCAAGCAGTGCCAATTTCTTCTGAGATCCACTGAGTCAACTTTGGATTACACTCGATCAGCCACCGTCGATGAGTCACTCCATTGGTGATGTTACCAAGCCCAGTCCACCCCAAATCAGCAAGCTTTCTGAAGACCTGTTCTTGCAAAATCTTGGTGTGTAATTTGGCAACTCCGTTGACAAAATGGGATCCTATAAATGCCAAGTGTGCCATCCTGACTCGTCCCCACTCGACGATCGCCAACGAACCTACCTCCTCGGGCGAATGGCGCTGCAATTGGTGAACTGCACTACAAAACTCTCGATTCAGCCTTTGGATGACGAAATGTTGCGCTGGTAATATCTCTTGCAGGCGTCCTTCTTCCCACTCCTCCAAGCCCTCTTTCAAGACAGTGTGATTGGTGTAAGAGCAACATGTTTTGGTCACTTCGACGGCTTGATGCCAAGACATATCAAAGTTTTTCGTCAAAGAGCGGATCATCTCGGGAATGATCAGTGCTGGGTGTGTGTCATTGATTTGAATCCTCACCTTATCGACAAATGTATCCATATTGCCATGGATCCGCCAGTGTCGTTGGAGAATATCTTGGAGAGAGGCCGAAACTAATAAAAACTCTTGCTTGAGGCGCATGCGCCTGCCAAGCTCTGTCTGGTCATTCGGGTACAAGACATCGGTGAGGGATGTGTTTTCAGAGGCCTGGTCTAAAAAGCCTGCATTGTAGAAGTCGAGGAGAAAATTTTTAGGCGACTCTTTTGTCGACCAAAGACGAAGCGTCACAGCAGAGGGATGCTCTGTCTGCTGGCGACCTAAAATCGGCAGGTCATAGGGGATAGCCCTCACCTCTTGATAGTCCCGTAATAAATGAACTTCATCGCCATGCCGGTTTTGCGCTTGCTGGATTTGCCCATAAAAGTAGACATGGGTCGCATAAAGGTCATTTCTCACTTCCCAGGGGTTGTCAAACAAAAGCCAATCGTCGGCCCGTTCTACCTGTTTACCTCCCCAAATTTCCTGCTCAAAGATCCCATATTGGTACCGTAGTCCATAGCCAAAGACAGGGTAGGAGCCTTGGGCGGCACTTTCTAAAAAGCAAGACGCCAACCGACCGAGTCCCCCATTACCAAGACCTGGGTCCAGCTCACAGTGCATGATTTCATCCCAGCTCCGTTCTAATTTATGAAGCACCTCTGAGACGACATCCCAGGCCCTTAAATGTTCAATATGACTCCTAGTAAAACGGCCAGGGAGATACTCGAGGGACAAGAAATAGGCAATCCTCGGCTTTTCTAATAAAATCTTCCTCCGACATGCGGCCCAACAAGCCATGACCTCCTCTTTCAAACTCCAGCAAAGGGCCTGGTAGAGGGCTTCCGCCGGTGCCTCCTCAAGGCGGATGCCCCCCTGCATAAGAAGATAAAGGCGGATTCTTTCAATCAACTGCGGTGCTTCCATCATAGTGACACTTCAAAAGCCATAGTTTGCAAATAAATATACAGAATACATCACCCATTTGACAAAAGCTCTGGTCTCTAGGTGAACAGGTCCGACAGCACCAGACACCACCTGCTGCACTTGGGTTCTTGTCCCCTTCAACAGACAGTTGGATGAAACTGTTTTGGCTCCCTCAAAATGGAGCCCCGTGCTCCAACCCTTTTCCCGATGATAGTGAAGATCAGCTCCCCACACATTCCGAGAAAGGCCTCTCCCATCGATCCTTGTGTCTAACCTCTCTAAGGTCACACTTGAAAAGACCCCAGGAGAGCTCAGAACATAGTTATCAAACTCCCCCACCATCTTCATCCTCAAAGAAGGCCAGTGGTGCTGATAAAACAGCTTGATATCCAACTGGTGCTCAAGACGCATCTGCAAGAGAGCCTCAGCAAAAGGGCCGTACCAATCTTGTGTCTGAGGATGAGGAAAGCTAAATCTAGAAAACCCCTCGACACTATTTGAAAGCCCTACAAAAGGTCTGATGTAATTTTCTGTGCCGATCCCTTCGATGCCATTCTGCAGATGAGAATAGCTATACCCTCCCGATGGAGAGAGTGTCAAAGCAAAAGAGGATCGATCGATGAAGCGAAGCTTAAAGCCCCAAGAAATCTCAGCGTCTGCCGTATAGCCAGCTGCAATATCAAATGGGACGAAGGTGACAGGCTGCACTGTCCCATCGCCAGGGAAAATCTGTTCCCCTCTCCCCCTCAAGAGCCACCCATAAGCTGCCTTGAAATCGAACACAGCCCCGTAGATTTCAAAGAAAGACCCAAGAGTCAGCTGAAGTGTATCTCTTGCCTCAATATGTGTTTCAGAGAAGAACCGTTGGGCATCAGCAAGACTCAGCTGAGAAAATGATTGCCGATCCCTTCGATAGCCTAGCGCTGCAAACTTCTGCAAACCCCAACGCTGACTACTAGTAATAATCGGTTTGTTATCAATTTGTTGTGGTTCTTTCTCTTGTTTTCCGAGCAGGGGTGAGAAGCTGAATAAGATACATAGAAAAATGATCTTGAAAAAATTCACTTCACGCTCCAACTTGTACCAATACCAAATATGCTCACACGTCCGAGGTGTATATGATTGCCTATCTCCTTGTCAACTTCGGAGGACCGCGTCACATGCATGAAATCGCCTCTTTTTTGACAGAGCTCCTCACCGACCATGATGTCATCCACCCTTCTCTCCCCTCTTGGCTACATCGTCGACTATTTCGAAATATCGCCCAAAAAAGGGCCAAGAAGATCGAGCCCGATTATCTCGCCATTGGAGGTCATTCTCCTATCTACTTCGATACGGAAGAGCTCGCCCATCTTCTTGCTAGCAAAGTGCACCTACCAGTCTACACGTTTCACCGCTACTTAC
>JAGVDZ010000148.1 GCA_020058465.1 Parachlamydiales bacterium
AATTCATATTTAACTGCGTCGGCTTAGCAACAAATTTTTGGTCTTCACTCGCGCCTTGCCTATCGGCAATGGTCGCTCGTTCCAGACACAAAAAATTGTGCTGCCTTCTTGTTAAATTTATGAATTGATTTCTCGCGAATGGTATTACTTTTTTTGCTTTGGGAGTAGGTTGGTGAGCAAAATCGCAACAATGCAGCTGCCCAGGAGAAACTGGAAGCTAACTTTGTAGCTGGCTTCGAAGGCCTTGTTAATCCAAGGAAGGACCGAGGCGTCTGGGCCCAGGAGCTGTTCAACAGCGGCCGGATTAGAGAGAAGTGAATCCAAAGTTGTTTCTGATTGAGAAGCATCGAAGCTAGCACGAATCAGCTCTATATGAGGCTGGAGGTGATGTTTCTGAGTGGTTCTGAAAAAAACACCGGCAAGGGCAAGGGAGAGAATAGCACCTAGCTCTTGGAGTGTTGTGAACATTCCAGAGGCAATGCCAGCAATATGATGGGGAATAGAGGAGAGGGAATTTGCAATGGAAGGGCCCCAGGTCAAGACCCAGCCGCAGCCGATCATAAGACAGCCGAGGCCAAGAGTCCAGTAGTTGAGAGTGGCGAAAGCTTGGAGCAGAAATGCGACAAGAAACAGGCTATATCCTGTGAGCATGAGTGGCTTAGCTCCCCACTTATGATACCATTGACTGACGGTGAATGAAAAGACAAAGACAGGCAGTGTGATGAAAAGGAGGTAAAACCCTGTTTCAAGGGGCGAGAATCGAAGCCTGTTTTGTAGATAGAGTGGGATGGTAAAAACAGAGACCCAGAGAAATCCGATGGTACACCCATTTGGAATGGCGCTGAGGAGGAAAGAGCGGTTGGAAAAGAGGTCTCTACGAAAAAGGGGCATTGTCGATTTTTGCTCTAACAAGATGAATATAGCAAGGCTAATCAACCAGAGAGCAAAAAGGGCGATGATGAAGGGTGAGGTCCATCCCCAAGTCGGTCCCTGCATGATGCCCATGATGAGAGATCCGACGATGAGAGCTAGTAAGCCTACACCAATCCAGTTGCAATGAGGCTTTTGGAATTCCTTTTCCCCATCGACGAAAAAGTAGACGATCACGATAGCCAAAGCAATTAACGGGATGTCGATCCAATAAATCCAATGCCAAGTCAGCCAATTGAGGATCAGGCCACCTACAATCGGGCCGCAGGCGAGAGATAGCGATGCAAAGATAGACCAAAGGGCAACGGCTTTTCCTTTTTTGGATTCAGGGAACTGATGGACGAGAAGAGCTTGAGAAAGTGGCAAGATCATCGACCCTGCTAATCCAAAGAGACCCATGCAGGCAATGAGAAATTCGATCCGCGTAGCAAAGCCACCGATGCCTGAAGCGAAAAGAGCTATGATGAGGCCACAGAGGTAGATTTTTTTACGTCCATGAGCGTCCCCGAGCTTACCCATCGTTAAAAGGGGTACGCATAGAGAGATGCCGAAGCAGTTCATCATCCATTGCAGTTGCAATACAGAAGCCAAAAGATCTTTTTGGATCGAAGCTAGAGCTGTATTCACGAGGGACCAAATCATCCCCAGAACGATCAGGCCGAGTCCAATTCCACCGATGGCAAGTGCTTTTTTTGAAGAGGGTTGCATATGCATGGAAGGGTACCAAAAGGGGTGATTTGGTAACTATTATTTTTTAAGGACCCCATTCGATCTTTGTATTTCGAGAGGTTCTGTCTCTTCATCAGCCTTGTGTATTCTGGCAGCTTTCAACTACATCTCATTAATGTTATGTAATTAATTATAATTAAAAAATTAAGTTTGATATATATATCTAAATATAGATAGTATCACTATATAAGGTGATATTATGCTAAGGACCCCTTGGTCAGCTATTTTTTTTCGCCCTAAAGAGGTGTTGTTGCAGATGGTGGGGGCTAGTCCTGAACAAGGGCTTTGGCCTCTTTCTTGGATCTATGGCAGTTTTTTGGTCGTAGGGCTAGCCCAAGTCTGGTTTTTGGGGGAGCATGTCTCTTGGCTAGAGATTCTTCTTTCGATCCTGATTGTAGCGCCTGGAATCGGATTTATTTATCTCCATATTTTAAGTG
Organism: Parachlamydiales bacterium; assembly: GCA_020058465.1. Classification (GTDB taxonomy): domain Bacteria; phylum Chlamydiota; class Chlamydiia; order Chlamydiales; family SM23-39; genus JAGVDZ01. The sequence continues at coordinate 2,097 of JAGVDZ010000148.1, forward strand.
CACTTGTCTTTATTTTGGGCAAACTGGTCGGTGGGGACGCCTCGTTTCGTGCCATCCGGACGGTTCTTGCTTGGGCTGGAGTGCCTCTTTTATTCAACTTGGCAATTTGGTTAGTCATGATCATAGCTCTTCGAGATAGGGCATTGGGCGCTCCAACTCTATCGACTATGTCTTGGCCTGGAGAATGGATTTGGGCGATGATAGCTCTTTTAAGAGTTGTATTTGCGGTATGGTCATTTGTTTTGAAAATTTATGGAGTGAAACTAGTTCAGCAGTTTGGTGCTTGGAGAGGACTGTTGAGTGTGATTGGGGCGGAATTGGTGCTTGTATTGGCTGTTTCTTTTCTCTTTATGAGTTACAGCTAGTGCTCAAGCTGCGGGGTATTAAATGGGGGGGTAAGGATGAGTCGAGTTTGTGTATGGACGATATCGCTGGCAATACTAGGGATGTGTGGTCTTTATGGAAACCCTACAGAGGGGTGGCATAAAGTTCAAAGTAGGCGAGGGGAATGTTCTGTTTTTTTTCCTCAAATACCTGAACATAAAGAACATGTTGTTAAGGTTTCAGAGTCTGGAGACATGCTTCATTATGCCTTGTATTTGGCCCCGTTTGATGCGGAGGGGATTTGTCTTCTTCTTGTCGCCACCTACCCTTTTGTATTTGAAAAGGGGCAAGAAGGGTTGGGTCTCCAAGGATTGGTACGAGGGATTGTAGGACAGCATCCTGACAATCAGCTTTTATTTGCCAGGCCGGCCACAATTGAAGGGCATTCAGGGATCGATTTTTTGGTGCGAGGGGGGGTCAGCTACTTTAGAGGACAGGCTGTGATCATTGGACATCAGATGTTTCTTTTAGCGTTTGAAGGTCGTTCTCAAATTGTCAACGAAGAGGGTTTTCAAACATTTTTCCAGACATTCAAAATCCATAGTCTAGGCGTCCTCCAACATAAGGAGCTGTCCGAACCGAGACGTAGATAGGATCATTGCCGAACCGATCTTTGATGTACAAAGTACCTCCAAAGCTATAGCCAGCAAAGGCTTCCAAGGTCAGCTGTTTTTCCATCGTGTAGGAGAAAAGAAGTTCAGCTCCAACAGATGTGTAGTTGAAGACCGATTTTGGCTGGGTCTCTCTAGACCCTACTCGAAATCGCTCTTTGAGAGGGCGTCCCTGTAGGGCCGTTGCAAAGTGGTAGGTCCACTGATATTGGATTTTGTATTCGATTGGAAAAATGAAAGAAAAATTCCAAGAGCAAAGCGTGTAGTCAAGGCCGAGCAAGGGATAGAGGGTCGTGCTTTCAAGCCCGGTATAGGCCAGGGTACCGACATGGTAGCGCCAGCTTGGCTTGAAGGTGTAGCTGCCCCAGAGGAGGGCTGTCCAAAGGCCATACTCTTGTAATTGATCCAAATGCTCTAGGTCTGACTGGTAATCGAGCTTTGCAATCCAGCGCCAATCTTGTAGAGCTGTCGTATACAATGTGCAAGCTAGATTGAGAGCATTAAAATGGGTGCTTCGGAATTTGGGATTTTGATTCCAGTCGAGGGTAAAATATCTCCAGCTAAGCTTAGGGAATAGGTAGGTCTTTGTCGATAAGGGTAGTAGAATAGATGAGGCAAGTTCGTTTGTACGGTAGGCCAAGTGCCCATGTTCTACATCAGCTTGTCCGATATGTAGGGTTTGCCCTTCCAAACGCAAAGGGTGATAGTCCCAATAGGAGTCAGGAGGTTGGGCTTGCCCTAAAGAGAGGGTACAACAGCAAAGGCCCCAACGAATGAAGATTTGGTGAAATGCAAAGCTCTTTGAAGGATGATGGCGCGGTGTCATATAGGCAAGGGTACTTCACCCACCATTCGTTGGTATTCGATCTCTTTTTCTTGATCGCTGAGCTCGACGATGAACGAGGTTTCAAAAGCATCTTGAAGTGTTTTGTAGACAAGGAGGTGGTGTTGAGCTAGCTTGGCTACCTGGATGAAATGAGTGATGCAAAGAATTTGGGTGGTAAGACTCAGCCGACGCAGAACCTTCCCCAAGGCTTTGGCTGAATATCCTCCCACGTGGCTGTCGATTTCGTCAAAAAAAAGGGTTGTTTCTTGAGTGATGAGACCGGAGGTCACGACATAGATCGAAAGAAAAAGTCTGGCGATCTCACCGCTGCTGGCACAGAGCTCAACTGGCTGTAGGGGGACTCCTCGGTTAGCAGAAAAAAGCCAGATGACCTGATCCACCCCTTTAGCCCCTACAGATTTTTGCTGCAGTGTAATCGATACTCTAGCAAAGGGCAGTTGCAGCTGTTGCAGCTCTTGTTCTACCCGTCTTGAGAGCTCAAGGGCCCTAGCATGTCTTTTGATTGAAAGTTCTTGAGAAATTGTCTGGAGCTTCTGCTGTATCTGGTAGGATTCCTCCTGAAGCTCTTGTTGTAGACCATCTTTAGATTCGATAGAGGCAAGCTCTTCGATCCAGGACTTCTTCAATCGTTGGACCTCTGCCCAAGAATGGGCTACCTTAGTTTGAATTTTCGAGATTTGATGTAGACGGTGATTGATTTCTTCGATCCTAGCCAGTTCTAGATCATTGATTTGCTCCCACGAACGGAGTTGATAGAGAATCTCTTGGACTGTGGCAGAAACCCCTCGAAGCTCTTCTTGGAATGGAGCATGAAATACGATGTGGACTAGGGCTTTTTGGAGAGGGGCAAGGGCTTCTTCTAGATGATGCAAAGTGGCCTCTACATGTTGAGAAGATGCCAATTTTTTCGAGAGGGTCACAAGCTCTTCTTCGAGGTGAGCTTCTTCTTGATCCTGCCAATCGACAAGGTCGATCAGTGCAATCAGTTCTTGTCGGATTGTTTTAGAGGCTTGTAGGTGCGTCTTTTCTGCTTCTAATTGCCGAAGTTGTTCTTCAATATTGGTCTGTTGGCAGTAGAGTTCCGTACATGTGGTCACTAAGTCTTCTGTCCCAGCGAAGGTATCGAGAATCTCTAGTTGAAAAGCAGGTTCTTTGAGCTGCCAATAGGAGGTGGATCCGACGATGTTAAGTTTTGTTTGGGTCAGCTCCTTGAATAGGTTCAAGGGGACTTGCCGCTGATTGTAAAAACAACGATTTTTGCCTCCTCGAAGGAATTCTCTTTTTAGAATAGTGCAAGCGGTGGGATTTTTGGGGTCTATAAAGTGAGCTTCAAGGATGGCTTGATTGCGGCGTCTTCCGACAATGTTTTCATCATTGCGTTCTCCTGCGATGAGGCGCATAGCTTTGAGAAGAGCTGATTTACCAGCGCCAGTTTCACCCGTGATTAAAGTAAGACCAGGGTGGAGATGTAAACTGACTTGATCGATAAGGATAAAATTATCGAGATGAAGAAAGGTCAACATAGGGCGAACTTGGCATCTGAGCGGCACTCCAAATGCCAGATTATACCAAACATAAGAAATTATTTCTTATGTTGAGCGTTATGTCTTGGTCGGGGATAAGATTCGCCTTTTCATCTGGAGTTCTCCTTCATGGGTTGAGGAGGGCCGAGGTTTTAAAATGGGTCTTGGCAACGAAATGGAGGGGATCCCTCCCCTCCTCGAGGACAAATTTCTGAGCCGCCTGGATTACAGGTTGGCCTGCCCCCTTGGGGAAGATCCGGTTCCACTCTTTGCCGAGGGTTTCAAGCCCTTGGACGAAAGAAGCCCTCGCTAGGATCGAAGCTGCAGCCACGACAGGGTCTTGTTCCGCTTTTGTCCGCTGCTTTAGGTGGATGGAGAGTTTTTTTTGCTTTAAGAAACTCTCCATGAGCTCTGGAAAAGCAAATTGGTCCAAAAGAGCCTCTTGACATCCAGTTTTGTCGACAAGATCTGAGAGTGCTTGTAGATGAGCCCAGCCAAGAAGGCGATTGAGGTTGCGGAACTTTTCGTAGAGGCGGTTATAGGTCTCTGGGAATAGTACGATCTCTTTTGAGATAAATGCTTTTCGAATAAGGTCGGCTAGTTGAAAAACTCTGAGGTCGGAAAGATTTTTACTGTCCTCGACACGCCAGGCGATCAGTTG
>JAGVDZ010000064.1 GCA_020058465.1 Parachlamydiales bacterium
CCTGTGATGGAGACAACGAATGTCAAAGCCGCGGGCAAGTCTTGAATTTTGGCAACTTGCCCCTTTTTCCTTGCGTCTTTGAGCTTTTTTGGGGTCGCCTTTTCGGTCTTTTCAGCCATGGAAATATCAAATTATACCAATCGTAAGAAATAAATTCATAAATTAACAAGAAGGCAGCACAAATTTTTGTGTCTGGAATGAGCGACCATTGCCGATAGGCAAGGCGCGAGTGAAGACCAAAAAATTGTTGCTAAGCCGACGCAGTTAAATATGAATTTATTTCTCACGGTTGATATTAGCGATGGTGATAGAACAAGATGACATCGCCATCTTGGACAAGGTACTCTTTTCCTTTAGTGGGGGCAAGCCCTTTTCCTTTGGCCTCTTCACGACCTAAAGTAATCATTGTCTCCGCTGGGATGACCTCGGCAGAGATGAATCCCATCTCAAGATCGGAGTGGATTTTACCGGCCGCCTGAGGGGCTTTGGTTCCCCGTTTGATGGTCCAAGCCTTTGTTTCCATATCACCTGTCGTGATGAAGGTGATCAAGCCTAACATAGAAAATGCTTTACGGCAAAGTCGTTGGAGGCCTGACTCTTCGAGCCCTACGGTACGGAGGAACTCGAGAGCTTCCTCTTCATCTAGCTGAGAGAGCTCTTCTTCGAAGCGAGCCGACAGAGTGAGCACCTCACTTTGTCTTTGTAGAGCCCACTTCTGAACACGTTGAACATGGAGGATTTCATCGGGACAAGCGAGGTCCTCTTCGGCAATGTTACAGAGGTATAGAACCGGTTTTAATGAGAGGAAAGGGTAGGGGGCAAGGTGGGCTCGTTCCTCATCGGAAAGAGTCAAAATGCGTAAAGGGAGATTTTGATCAAGGTGCTGAACTGCTTTTTCCAGAGTTTTAAGGGGAGCGAGAAGTTCTTTTTTCCCCTTGGCTTGTTTGGTGAGCCGTTCGATCCAATGATGCGCCCTTGTGAGGTCAGATAAGATGAGCTCCATCTCAATCACTTCGATATCGTCGATAGGATCCACTTTTCCAGAAACATGGACGATATTATCGTCCTCAAAGCATCGGACAACTTGGATGATCGCATCGGTATCCTGAATATGGGAGAGAAACTGGTTGCCTAGCCCGGCGCCAGTCGAAGCGCCTTTCACAAGTCCTGCAATATCGACAAAACGGACGTCAGCAAAGACAGTCTTTTGGGAGTGAGAAAGGTGGGCCAACTGGACGACTCTTGGATCTAAAATGGGGACGACGCCGACGTTGGGGTCGATGGTACAGAAAGGATAGTTTTCAGAGGGGATTGCCGATTTGGTCAAGGCATTGAATAACGTCGACTTGCCAACGTTAGGAAGACCTACGATAGCACAAGAAAGTTGGGTAGACATAAGGGACTACATGATACCAAATCCAAGGCATTTTCCCAAATTTTGAATTCATTTGCGTAAGATCGGCACGGTTCGTCATAGGCACAACCTCTCGATGAATTCAAGGTACTGAGGGGGGGAGTTGGTGGGGTAGACAATTTGTCTTTCTTTGATAGAAAGAACCACTTCTTGCCGATCGATCGTGGCTCGGTAGAGACCATCAGGTGGTAAAAGCGGAGAGGAAGATGCTGGAAAGAAGAAACCGTGGGGGCGACCTAGGGTGATACTGGCTTGATCCAGGTCTCCTTGCTCAACCATACGGCGGATGAATGTCGAAGATGTGGGGCTAGGGCCAAGAGGTCCTTGAGAAACTAACTGTACATAATGGGCTTGCCAACCTCGTTGCTCGGCTAGTTGTAAGACATTGGACTCTCTGCCTTCTCTTCGACAACCTAAGACGGCACCCGATCCAAGGACAAGGTGCTGGATGGGGAATTGGTCTAAAAATGAGTCAAACGGAGTTTGAGCGACTATGTGGTCAAAGGGGAGAGCAATCACGACATCGATGTGGAGCTTTTCGAGTATGGCAAGCTTTGTTTCTAATGGAGTTAAAAGCGGGGGGCATGGCCGGTCTGGATGGAGGTATGAAGAGGGGTGGTGAGAGAAGGTCAAAATGGTCGTATGAGATGACAGCTGTCTCATTGTTTGGATGATGGCTCGATGGCCTATGTGTATGCCATCGAACATACCGATCGACAGAGCTGTTAAAGGGAGGTTGTTCGGAATTGTAAATAAGACTTTCACGGGAAGAAAAGATGGGGTTCCAAGTTAAAATCTGGAGAGAGAGCCTCGGCTTGGGAGAGACACTCTCGCAAGGAATAAGGGCCCAAGCGAGTCCTTCGTAAGGCTTTAAGAAAAGCTCCCGAATGAAGTATTTGCCCGAGGTCGTGGGCTATCGATCGAATGTAGGTGCCTTTCGAGCAGTCGATGTCTAAGATGAGCTCAGGATAGGTGTAGGAGATGAAAGTCGTTGTCAAGCAGACTGAGATAGGGGGAACGTCCAAAGATAGGTTCCTGCGGGCTAATTCATAAAGCTTTTGTCCCCGTATTTTTTTGGCTGAGAACATGGGGGGTATCTGAAGGAGGGTGCCTTGGAATGTTGCAATAGCCTTTGTCACCTCAAGAAGAGAGGGAACATAGTCGGACTGAGTCAGTATGGCCCCTTCTCCATCGAAGGTGCCGGTCGTCTTACCAAGCTCAATCGAGGCCCTGTAAGATTTGTCTTGTGAGGACCATTCGGCAGCTTTACGTGTGCAGCGAGATGAGATGAGATACAGCATCACACCTGTCGCCCTAGGATCGAGAGTGCCTGTATGGCCGATCTTGCGGACCCCCGTCTTC
>JAGVDZ010000058.1 GCA_020058465.1 Parachlamydiales bacterium
CCTGTGATCTTAGAGGGGGACCTTTCGAAAAGGCCAATGGGGCCCCTTCTTCAAGCTCTCGAACAACTCGGTGTGGAGGTCCGTTACCTTGGAACACTAGGGTATGCCCCCGTTCAAGTACGCGGACCTTGGCGCCACTGCAGTGTGCAAATCGACGGCTGTGATTCTCAACCTGTGTCAGCACTTTTCATCGCAGCTAGTTTATCTGCCAAACCTCTAGAAATTGAAGTTTTCCAACCTAAAGAACAGCCGTGGCTTCTCGTCACTTTGAACTGGCTTTCTTTCCGTAAGATCCCTTGGCATGCGAATCCACATTTGACGAAATTCAGAATTGAACCCCTCCAAAACCAATCCGCCTTTACCTACAAAGTACCTAAAGACTTCAGCTCAGCTGCCTTCCCCATTGCGGCCGCTGCCATCACCCATTCGTCACTCATCCTGTCGGGCCTAGACTCACAAGATACTCAAGGAGACAAAATCCTATTACCCATTCTTGAATCAATGGGTATCCGATCGACCTGGGATCAAGATCAAAAGCTTCATATACATCCAGGCGAACTACAGAAAGGGGCTGTCGTCGATCTTGACTCTTGTATCGATGCGCTGCCTATCCTTGCCGTCCTAGGCTGCTTTGCCAAGACACCTACTTATCTCTACAATGGGGCCATTGCACAACACAAAGAATCAAACCGTATCGATGCCATCTCTAGGGAGCTTACGACAATGAGAGCCAACATTCACCCTCTCCCAGACGGACTCATCGTCTTCCCCTCCCCCCTGCAAGGAGCCACCTTATTTTCACATCGAGATCATCGAATCGCCATGAGTCTAGTGGTAGCAGCTCTCGGCGCTCTAGCTCCTTGCACAATCCTCGATGTGGATTGTATCACCAAAACTTACCCCAACTTTATTTGCCACTTTCAATCCATCGGAGCTTCTGTCCATGCCTACACACCCTCTCATCTTGTTCGGCTTTAAAGGCTGTGGCAAGAGCTACTGGGCTCGGAAGCTCAGTCAAATCACCTCTATACCTTATCTCGATACAGACCTCGAAGTAGAACGACTCTACCATCGACAAACAAACACCTACTTGACAGTCGGATCGATCTACCAGACGATCGGTTCAAATATTTTTCAAAACCTTGAACATCAGATTGTTAGTGATCTTTTTAATCGATTACCACATATCATTGCTTTAGGAGGCTCCACCCCTTTGACCACCTCACTTCCACTGTCAACCCTGGGCCCTTTGATCTATCTTGATGTAAGCTGGGATACGATCGCCTCCAGAAAATGTTTTCCTCAGTACCTGCCCCAACAAGACCTTAAGGCCCTGCAAAAGCTCTACCTCCAAAGACGCCCTCTTTACAAAGCTCTACCCTATCGAGCTAAAATCGAGTGTTGCCGCTATTCAGAACCAGAACTCTTACAACAACTCTTAACCTACCTTCAAGATGGCATCCAATAGTTTCGGTCAACATTTTCGAATCACCACTTTTGGAGAGTCCCACGGCCCTGGAATTGGCGTCGTCATCGATGGGTGTCCTCCGGGTCTTTTGATCACCCAAGAGGAGATCGAACAAGAGCTGGCCTTAAGGCGTCCTGGCCATTCTCACCTGACTTCGCCAAGAAAAGAGGATGACGCTGTTCAAATCCTATCGGGGTTCTACAACCAAGTCTCGACAGGGGCCCCTATCGCCCTTTGGATTGAAAACCGTGGCGCTGATAGCACACCCTATCTAGCGACACAACACCTTTATAAACCTGGGCACGCCCACTACACCTACCTTGCAAAATATGGGATCTGGGATCCTAGAGGTGGTTCTCGTGCTTCCGCAAGGGAAACAGCGGCCAGAGTGGCGGCCGGTGCTATCGCTAAGAAATGGATTGCGCAATTGGATCTCGACTGTGTCGCCTATTTATCTGCTGTCGGCCCTATCCAAGTGCCCCCTCTTCCAATCCCACCTCTATCTCTTCAAGATTTGAAACAAAGGGTGCGTCAAAGCCCCCTTTTTGTTCCCGACCCCACCTCTGAGCTCCTTATCAAGGAGTGTATCGAAACAGTTCGACAAGAGCAAGATTCGATCGGCGGTGTGGTGTCTGTTTTCGCAAGAGTCCCTGTGGGACTTGGAGAGCCTATCTACCAAAAGCTCGAAGCCTGCCTTGCCTTTGCCATGCTTTCGATCCCTGCCAGTAAAGGTTTTTCCATTGGCAAAGGCTTTATAGCTGCAACCATGAAGGGTTCTGAGCACAACGACTCTTTGACCCTCGACTCTGCTGGGAGAGTTGTCTTCACCACGAACCATGCAGGGGGTACGTTAGGGGGGATCTCGACGGGAGAGCTCCTCTATTTTCAAGTCCCCTTCAAACCCACATCAAGTATCCAACAACCTCAACCTACCTTGTCGATCCAACACCGACCAGACATCTTTAGACTCCCTCCGGGCTCCAAACATGATCCTTGCGTCGCTATCCGCGCCGTCCCCGTGGTCGAAGCCATGTGTGCCCTTGTGCTGGCCGATCTTATCCTCGCCAACAAGCTCACTTGTGTTCCTTCCGAACCGTAGCTTTCATTTCAATCCCCATGCTACACTACCTCCAACATTTGAAGTGCCGTGAGGTTTTTATGTCTGTCAGTACAAACGATGTACGAGCTGGGATGAAAGTAGAAGTCGATCGAGAACCTTTCCTCATCCTCAACAACGAATTTGTTAAACCTGGCAAAGGTCAGGCTTTTAACAGGATGAAAATGAAAAATATGGTGACGGGGCGCGTTGTAGAAAAGACCTATAAGTCGGGAGATAAGCTCACCCTTGCCGATGTGGAGGAAAAAAAGATGCGCTACCTCTATCACGATGGAGAGGGGGGTGTTTTTATGGACGATGTGACGTTTGACCAGATGACCATTTCCGATACAGTCCTCCAAGACAATCGACAATGGCTCAAGGAAGAGGTGATCTTCGATATCGTCTTTTACAAAGGCAATATCATCGAAGCTACCCCGCCTACTTTTATGGAGCTCTTAATCCAAGAGACGGCACCGGGGGTCCGCGGCGACACTTCAGGCAGAGCCATGAAACCTGCGACAACGGAGACAGGGGCGAAGATCCAAGTCCCAATTTTCATCGAAGAGGGGGAGGTAGTCAAGATCGACACCAGAGATAGTAGCTATGTCTCTCGCGCTTGAGTGTCGACAGCATATTGCCAAGCGAGCTCGGATGCTGTCTCAAGTGCGCTCTTTTTTTGCTCAGCGTGATGTCTTAGAGGTCGATACCCCCTGTCTCGTCCCACAAGCTCCCCTAGATGCCAACGTCGATGTGATTGCAGTTGTTCCTTACGGATTTCTCCACACTTCGCCCGAATATGGGATGAAAAAGCTCTTAGCCCAAGGCTCGAAAGACATCTATTTTCTGGGACATGTCTTTCGTAAAGAAGAGCTCGGCAGGCTCCACAACATCGAATTTACCATGATCGAATGGTATCGATTGGGTATTTCCTTTGAGGCGATGATGGATGAGACAAGAGAACTTCTCTCTTTGTTCATTCCCTCACAGCACCTCACCATCCTCCCCTATCGCCAGGCATTTCTCCGCTATGTAGGGCTCGATCCTTTCACCACTTCTCTCGAGGAGCTAAGGGCCCTGCTCCCCTCCCCTCAGTGGGATCGTCCTACGGCACTTGCCTATCTCATGAGCGAGCAGATTGAGCCCCATCTAGGTCAATCTGAGATGACAGCCATTGTCGATTACCCACATACACAAGCTGCTTTAGCTCAAACTAATATCCAAGATGGCTACTCTGTGGCCCGCCGCTTTGAAATCTACTTCCAAGGCGTTGAGCTCTGTAATGGCTATGAGGAGCTCACCGACCAAGACGAGCTTCGATCCCGCTTTGAAGAAGAAAATCGAGAAAGGATTCTTCAAGGCAAAGAGCCCTACGAGCTCGACGAAACTCTCATCGAAAGTGTTGCCCATGTCCCTCCTTGTTGTGGAGTCTCTATCGGTTTTGACCGCGCTTTTTATTTGCAAGAAAGGGCCCATTCCATCCACGATATACAACTTCTTTCAAAAACCAAATCACGAATGGTATAACGTGCATTTTAGCCCCATCAGCGACATCTCCATCCCTTCTTCATGATAGGAGAACGTCGCCCCACCGTCCATGCTTTCTTCGTGACTCGAAGGGCCAATGGTGCTTGCCTTCGTTTGTATTCAAAGCTCTCCATTGTCTCAATCACCTTCTCTAGGCACGCACGATCCCATCCCTTTTCTTTCACCATCCAATCCACACCTTGTCCTTCCTCCAGCCACAGGGTAATGACTTGATCTAGCCACTCATAAGGAGGTAGTGTGTCCGTATCCACTTGCCCTTCTTTCAACTCTGCGCTAGGAGGACGATCAATGATTCCTTGAGGGATCACCACTTCATGTCGGTTGATATAGGCGGCAAGTTGGTACACTCTCGTCTTGGTCACATCAAAAAGGGGGGCAATGCCGCCAGCTAAATCGCCATACAAGGTCGTGTACCCCATCGCAGCCTCACTCTTGTTGCTCGTATTGAGTAAGATGGCATCCATCTCGTTACATTTGGCCATCAAAAGAAGAGCCCGCAGGCGGGGCTGTACATTTTCTTTTGTCTTCTCTTGCAAGGACTCTCCTAGGATCTGCAAGGCTATTTTGTAGAGAGGCTCGATCGATACTGAAGTCAAAGAGACATTCAAATTACGGCACAACTGATCTGCATCCCAAAAGGAAGCAAAGGACGAAAAAGGGCTCGGTAGCGACAGACAATGGATCCGCTTGGCTCCTAAAGCTTCCTTAGCGAGCACACATACCACCGCCGAGTCGATCCCTCCAGAGACGCCTAACACAGCAGGAGGCATGCCAAAAACTTCAAAATAGTCCCGAATGCCGAGCACCAGTCCTCGATACACTTTTTCGATCTCGCCTGAGAGCTCTATTGCTTGCGTTGTTGACAAATCGACCCAAAGATCTTCTTCTTCAAAGTCTTTACCTAGTGCAGAGAGACCCCCTTTGCGATCCACCCCCAAACTTTGCCCGTCGAACAAAATGCCATCTTGCATC
>JAGVDZ010000190.1 GCA_020058465.1 Parachlamydiales bacterium
CTCATCTTCCAGGTATACAAAATACCCACAGACAAAAGAAGGTAGACAAGACAGTAGTCCCAAATCGCACGATCAATCCACTCTAAAATTTCGACCATCACCTATCCACTTTAAGAGGTTGCGGCCACGCACTATACTCCCCATCGAGAAAAAATCACAAACCTTGAAAAAATAACGTGCAGCTTTATCGGCAGCTTTCGCGCTGACAAAACTGCACGTTATTTTCGATATTTGGTACGATATACGCAAATGAACTCAAAAGTTGGTTTTTGACAGTGTCGGCGACGCTTGGAGTTCACCTTTCTTGGTATCGCTAAACTTTTTAAGTTTAGCTACTTCAGAAAGATGAATTCCATCCTTGTCAAATTCCCAAATTTTGAGTTCATTTGTGTATACCAAGTCTCATCATAATAGAAAAAAATCGATGGTTCGCTCCTCACACACCTACCGGCATGCTATGGCCACTATCACGGGCAATCTCCTAGAACACTATGATACAGCTCTTTTTGCTCTGCTGGCCCCCTACCTAGCTCCTCTTTTTTTTAACACTAAAAATCCTGTAACAGCCCTCATCCTCACCTACGGAATGATGCCCTTAGGGCTCTTATCTAAACCTTTAGGCGCATTTTTTTTTGGCTGGATTGGTGATCGAAGAAGCCGGAAATATGCGTTTTGCCTATCTTTGGCGGGGGTGGCAGGGACAACCACAATCATGGGATGTCTTCCCACATACGCAATGGCGGGAGTGTGGGCTCCTTGTCTTCTTGCCCTGACTAAGATATTGCAAGGTTTTTTTGCAGCAGGTGAATCAGCAGGAGGAGCTCTCATCCTCCTCGAACGGCAATCGTCCCGTGTCCGAGGATGGCTGAGTGGTCTCTACAACGTCTCTTCAATCCTTGGGATGGCTTTAGCCTCATTGTTTGTCATGCTGATGGACCTACATCTTGCTATGTCTCTCCACTGGCGCTGGCTTTTTTTGGCAGGGAGTTTGACAGCGTGGATCATCCTTTGGATACGACGTGATCTACCAGAGGCCTCCCCAACCCTACCTTCTTCTCAAAGGGCTGTCGTACCCCCTCCGTTTCTTCTTTTATCATTTTTAACTCTCCTATTAGCAAACGGCTTTTCTCACGTCATCTACCACTTTGCCTTCACACTGATGAATGGCTACATTCCATTGGCCACCTCCTTTTCACAGGCCGATACTTTGCAAGCAAACACCTACCTTCTCTTACTCGATGCGGTCCTTTTACCTATATTTGGAGCCATTGCCTCTTACTGGAATCGTCACTCAATGATGATGCAATTGTCTTCTTTCTCGATCGCTCTTTTAAGCACACCTCTTTGCATGTTGATCGACTACGATATTTCTTTTGGATTCATTCTCTGGATACGGATCTGTCTTGTGACTCTCGGAGTCGCTTTCGCAGCCCCTTATTACGCTTGGGCGATTGAATCGCTCCCTTTTCGTCACCGATACCTTTCTTTAGCTGTGGCAGGAGCCCTCGGATCACAACTCATCGGCGCTCCAACATCAGCCATCGGGATCTGGCTTTATCAGATGACACATCGTTCGTGGTCTCTTGGACTTTATCTATCTTGCCTATCTCTCATCACTTCAATAGTTCTCCTTGCACACGCGCGCCTCGTTTCCAACAGAGTCAACACCGCCGTCCTTGACACCAATATAATCTAGCTTTAATCAAGCAGACGCTACGCAATAAAGAAATCTGGACGAATGCATTCAAAAATGTTATACTGCACTCAGCTTGAAAGTTGGAACTATACCATTCGCGAGAAATAAATTTAACAAGAAGGCAGCGCAAATCTTTGTATCTGGAACGAGCGACCACTGCCGATAGGCAAGGCGCGAGTTGCTAAGCCGACGCAGTTAAATATGAATTTGTTTCTCGCGAATGGTATTATGCCAAGAAGGCGCCCTCAATTTGGGCCAAGCTACCTCCTCGTCAAATTCCCAACTTTTGAATTCATTTGTGTATACATCTAGGACGAAATGATCGAACCTCCCGGTGTCTTGCCTGTCGTTATATCAAATATCAAAAATAACGTGCAGGTTGGCCAGCGCGAAAGCTCCCGACAAATCGACGATCACAAACGGCATGGTCTTATACGACGTTGTAGGTCACTTGTCTATATCATCCTTGCGACGTGTCTCCTGACCCCATCCCTGATCGCGGGACTCAATGATGATGGCGACGTCCAGTGTTGGGCCCGTATGGGACTGTCTCACGAGTTATCCACCTATTGGAAGCTTTATACAAGCGCGGAAGCACGATTTGGAGACGACGTTTCGAGATACTATTACCAGCATGTAGAAATACTTGGAGCCTATATCCTACAATCTTGGTGTCAGTTGGCTTTGGGATATCGCCAAATTTACAAGAGGATCCCTTCGTCATCGACTCATTGGCGAGGAGAGGCGTCACCTCTATTCGATCTCATCTTAAAAACTCCCATTTTTTGTCATTGGACATTCCAAGCTCGGAGTCGTTGGCAGTATATTGTTCCTGAAAGTGGCTCTTCTTTTTTACTCTTTCGCGAGCTTGTCAAGTTGACCTCTCCATGGTCTTGGACACGATTTCACGCTACTCCTTATCTAGCATCTGAATCATTTTTTCGTGAAGGAAAGGGGTTTGACGAAGAAAGACTCTCCATAGGTGTCAGCGAACCTTTGATCCATGATCTTTTGTCCGGCGATGTGAGCTACATGTTTCGCCTGTTAAGGCCAGAGTCTCGTTGGATCCACCACCACGTAGTCATCTTGGAACTCCGATGGAAGGTTTAGAACGTATGACAAACGTCTTTGTCTTGATTCCTTGCTACAATGTCGAAGATTTTTGTGGCGATGTGCTGGAGCAGACCATTTTATGTTTTAAAAACATTGTTCTTATCGACGACGGATCCACTGACAATACCAGCCACACGTTAAAGGAATTTCAACAAACCTACCCAAGCAGGATCCACCTGATCCAGCATCACCACAATATGGGCAAGGGGACAGCGCTTCTCACAGCTCTTCGCTATGCTCTATCACAGGGAGCTTCTGCCATTGTTACCCTCGATGGGGACGGGCAACACCGCCCTGATCAAGGAACTCTACTTTTACAAGCTCTCGAGCAAGGAGCTGATCTGGTGATTGGAAGTCGCTCCTTTGCTTTGATGCCTTTTCGCTCTAAATGGGCCAATCGCTCGATCACCTTCTTTCTCCATCGACTCTACGCCAACGCCCCTGAAGATACTCAAACTGGGTTTCGAGCCTTCTCCCCTCGCTTCACGCAAAGGATTCTGGGCGCTTTGCAAAACGGACGTTATGAGACAGAATTTTATATCCTTCTCCTAGCTCTTTCTGAAAAATATGTCATCCGAGAAGTGGCGATCGAAACAATTTATCTTGATAAGAACCGCTCTTCCCATTTCAGTAGATTGAAAGATTCGCTCAGAATCCTCAAAGCTCTTTGGCAACATTTTCGGCAACCTCCTTTTCCAAATCAGGACACTCTATGAGACTATGGTTGATCGAACTCAATGAGTTTAATTTATCTCTCCTTCATGAAGCAGCAGAACTGTTGGAGCTGACGACACTGCAAAAGATATTGTCCTACCACATCAGTGAAACTTGGACAGCAGATACGCATGAAAGCGGGGCCCTGGAGCCCTGGGTACAGTGGGTCTCTTTGCATCACGGTGTTCCCTCATCGATTCACAAAGTAGCTCACCTAGGCGACAGTGTCCCCTCCTCTTTATCTCCTATTTGGAGCCTTCTTGTAGAAAGAAGTTGCCGAGTTGGCGTTTGGGGGGCAATGAATGCCTCATTTCCTAACCCCTCTTCTTCTTCATTTTTCTTCCCTGACCCCTGGAGCTCCAAGGAGCCAGCTTTTCCTAAGGAGCTCAACCAACTTCTCGAACCTCTACAGTCCATAGCTCAAAATTATACAAACCAAAATATTCTGTCTCTTAGCCGATCGTTGTGCTCACTTTGTCTTTTTTTTATCCACAATCGTTCCTTATCTCACCTAGGGCTCATTGTAAAACAACTTTGGCAAGGGTGGCGAGCCTTCGGCTCGAAGCCTTGTCTGTTTGTCTCAGCCCTCGACGCTCTCTCCACCCATCTCTGCTCTCATTATGTCGAAAGGTACGATCCCGGCTTTGTTCTCCTCTTCTTAAACAGCCTAGCCCATGCACAGCACCATCAATGGCATCCAAAGACTCTTTCTTTAACAACGCCGCTGGGGCATACCCTCCACCAATTGGATACGATGTTGAACCGTCTTTTTCAAAAGATCGACGAGCAGCGAGATATTGTAGTTGTTGTCAATGCTTTATCCCAAATGAACACCCACCACGAAGCACCGTGGATCTTGTATCGACAGATTGACCAACTTGCATTTTTAAAAGCTGTAGGGATCCATGAAGTGTCGGTCATTTCGCATATGACCCACGACGCCCACCTCCATTTTACCTCACCTGAAGCCTGTAGAAGAGCGTTCACGATTTTATCCGCGGCTAAGGTAGACAAGCTTTCACTTTTCGAGGTTGAAGCCTATCCACAAGAGCCGACTAAGCTCTTTTACAAGATCATCCAAACACATCCTCTTTCTCCCACAGCCCTATTGACAATCGAGGGCAAAGCCATCCCCTTTTTCTCCCTTTTCTGCGCGATTGTAGAAAGGACGGGGCGGCATACTCAAACAGGGACGGTCTTATCAAATCGGCCAATCTTCCCAAAAAAGCTCTACAACCATGAACTGATCCATTGGATCAAAGAGCTCCCCATATTCCAAGAAGGAGAGCTGGCAAAGAGAGAATCTCGAATGGCTTAACTATACACAAATGAACTCAAAAGTTGGTTTTTGACAGTGTCGACGACGCTTGGAGTTCACCTTTCTGAAGCAGCTAAACTTTTTAAGTTTAGCTGCTTCAGAAAGATGAATTCCAAGCTACCTCCTTGTCAAATTCCCAACTTTTGAATTCATTTGTGTATACCTCCATTGATTAAAACCAATAGACCATCTTCCCCTTAACACCCCACTGTCGATCGGGCAAGCTATCGCGCTGGTAGTTACCCTCCACAACAACATCACAAACTTGCCAAAAGTGGGTTGTCCAACGAGCTGTTACAGCTTGTGCTACTAGATACCGCTTCCTCGCTACCGTCACAAAATCACCGATAGGCTGAAATAGGTTGTAGGTCGTTTCCCACCGATGCCATCCCTCAATCTCCCATTGGAATAGATCTCTCCAGCTATAGTCAATACGAAATCCTAAAACAGACCGCAGTTGGTTTCGGAAAGAGTAATAGTTGACATTCAATTGATCGAAGCTACCCCATTCAAAACGGTAAAACCCTCTCATCCACCGGATCAAAGAAGGTAAGGGGAGAGCCAAACTGATCTCACTTGAAGCTGTCCACTTTCGATTGCCTAACTCATCTCGAATCCAAATCCTAAATCCCTCCCCTTGCCAAGCGACCTTCAAATCGCCACAAGGGTTGACAAAAGAGCCGATCCCTACATGATCGAAGGGTAACAGTTCAGATCGAACTCTCGCAAAGTTCTTGATGATCAAAGAATCTCGATGAGCTTCAGCAAAATAGCCCCACAAAGGAGCTTTCCAAAGCCAAGATACATTAGGTTCAAAGCGAAGCACTCTCCGAAATGGGTAGACATTCTTAGAAGAGCCTTGCATCTCAAAAAGGCGCCCCCCTACCCTTATCTGAGCCCGGCCCATGAGATGACTACGCCCCTGCACTTCAGCACCGTAGGCAAAGTTATCAAAGTTGACTCCACAAGGAGGAAATAGATCGTGTTCCTCCTGCCGAAAGAAAAGCTGTCCTACCTGTAGCTCCACTTGGGGGGTGACTGGAAATTGAACGAACACTCGAGCCGTATCATAGTAGGTCTTGGCGACGGGAGCCCTTAGGGAAGGGTCATGTTCGACTTCCTCTGCATGTCTCACATCCACTTGCAGAAAAATAGGCTCTGTAAGTGACTCTTTTTTATTCTCAATTTGACACAACCCCTCTTCGGCATCCGCATTGCCTCGATACTTTGAAAAAATCGTCAAAGCCTCCTCTTCTTTCCCTTCCAATTGTGGATCGATCCATCTAGGGTTTAAGCTAGCTGCTTGTTCAAGATCGTGCCGCGCTCCCAAGTCCAGATGAGGAACAAGAGCCCTGTCTGCCCACCCACTGCCGCCAAAAATCCACAACAAACAGCACGCCACCGACAAACTAGAAGAGGGAATGAATTCTTTGAGCATAGCTTGGTCCTCCCCATTTGGCCTATGCTTGCTTCAGTCCATCTACACATTTTTGATGAAGATCCCGAAACATCTTTTTCTCTTCCTCAGTCAGGCTCACATGATGGCTATATACCTCACAAAGCTTTTGCACATCAGATAAGAAAGACGGAGCGATCCTAGATTGCGTGTGCATCCAAGCTAAGTGCTGCGGTGTGATGACAAAAAGAAAATGATCAGCCAGCTTTTGGATTAACACTACAGCAGTAAACTGAGTCTGGTCTCGGCGCGATACGTTCCACGACTCCCAACTGGGCAACTGTTTGTTTGCCTTGACTGTCAATACTTCAAAAATAGAGCTCTCACCGGAGCTCAAAAGAGACTTGACCCCCGTTTCGTAATTTCTCACCTCTTGTTCATCAAAAAACATCGACACCGTCAGCTGACCGATCAACTCTTCTTTCTCCCACCCCAATTCTTGCACAGCCTTATGATTCAACAATCTTATCAGTCCGTTCGCGTCGGTCCAGATCACAAGATGCCCCATTTCTTCAACAATGGTTGCACAGTGGTCTTGGGACTCTTCCCCTAAGAACACTTGCTTTTTTCGAGGAACAAAACCAATAAAGATCGCGACCGCCGCTATTGCATAGACCACCACAATTCCCGGTGCGAGCATCTTTTCATAGGCAGCATATCCTTGTACTCTGTAAAGGTTATGAAGCTTAAAAATAAACAGCCAATCTTGATTACCTAAACGAACCACCTCTTTTTTTTCTAGAAAC
>JAGVDZ010000005.1 GCA_020058465.1 Parachlamydiales bacterium
AATTTTTCCCGGCCTTTTATCTACACCACAGCGCTGCCCCCACTCGCTCTGGCACAGATTGAAGCCAATTACAAACGGCTTGAAAGAGAGGCAAGAACTCATCAACAGCGGTTGAGTGAGCTCAGAGACTACTTTGCTTGCAAAGCTTGCACCACAGTCACGCAAAGCCCCATTCAACCGATTACCGTGTCTGGGGTCGATAAAGCTCGAGCACTCTCCAAAAAATTGCGAGAAAATGGCCTCGATGTTCGAACGATTGTGCCTCCGACTGTTGCACGTGGTAAAGAATGCTTACGTGTCGTTCTCCACAGCTTCAATCAAGAAAGCGAAATCGATCAACTGCTTGAGGTTCTTTTATGATCCGCATTGTCGTAGCTGGAATTAACACAGAAGTGGGTAAAACAGTGGTCTCGGCCATTGTGACAGAGGCGCTGGATGGATACTACTGGAAGTCGGTGCAATGCGGCCTTCCGACAGACAAGGATTGGGTCGAAGGGAATCTTTCAAAGAAAGATCGCTGCTTCCCATCGAACTTTTCTTTCCATACGCCGTGCTCTCCACACTTAGCCGCAAGAAAGGAGGCTATGCACATTGAGGCACGAACCTTGTTGCCGCCAGTCTCCGCTGTCCCCCTAGTCATTGAAGGAACAGGAGGACTTTTGGTTCCTCTGAATGAAACGGAAACTTGGGCAGATGCCGCGATTCACTGGAATGCTTGTTGGATACTCGTTCATCGTCACTACCTCGGCAGTCTCAACCATTTTGCTCTTACGGTCGAAGCGATGAAGCAGAGAAATATTCCGTTACTTGGAGTCATTTTCAATGGAGAGGGAGATGCAAGCACAGAAGAGATGCTCTTACAAAAAGCCGATACCAGTTGTTTAGGAAGATTGGCATGGCAAGAACAGATTACACCAACCACCATACGGAGAATTGCAGAAGAATGGAAACTATCCCTTCTCTCGGCTCTTGGGCTTTGAGAGACCTGTCCTGCGTCTGGCATCCATTTACTCAGGCAAAGACAGCCTCACCTCCAATCCCGATTGTGAAGAGCAAAGGAGCTTATCTCTATTCGGAGTCAGGGGAAGCCTACCTCGATGCGATTGCTTCGTGGTGGGTGAACCTTCACGGCCATGCTCATCCGTACATCGCTGAGAAAATCGCCGAACAAGCAAGAGATCTCGAGCATGTACTTTTTACTGGATTCACCCATCCGCAGGCCATTGTTTTAGCTGAGCGACTTCTTTTTATGCTTCCTCGGGGATATTCTCGCGTCTTTTATTCCGACAACGGATCGACAGCCGTGGAAGTCGCTTTGAAAATGGCCTTCCAGGCAAAAGGAAACGGCAAGAAGCTTCTCTCCTTTCAGGAGGCCTACCACGGCGATACGTTTGGAGCGATGGCAGCTGCGGGGAAAACTCATTACAACCGCCCGTTTTGGCCCTACCTGTTTCAAGTACATTCGATTCCACCTCCGCTGTCTGGAAAAGAAGCAGAATCCTGGAAGGCTTTTGAAGCTACAATGGGCGCAGGAGAAATCGCAGCGTTTATTTTTGAGCCGTTGATCCAAGGAGCCGGAGGAATGCGGCTTCACTGTGGCAAAACATTAGCTCGAATGATTGAGGTGTGCCAAGCTCAGGGAATCATCACGATTGCCGATGAGGTCATGACGGGATTCGGCAGAACCGGCCCTCTTTTCGCTTGCAACCAGTTGGACGCTACCCCCGATCTACTTTGCCTTTCCAAAGGGATCACGGGAGGCTTTTTACCTCTCGGCGCTACGGCCACAAAAGAATTTATCTTCAATGCCTTTCTTTCTTCCGATGTAACTCGAGCATTTCTGCATGGTCATTCTTACACAGCAAACCCATTGGCCTGTGCAGCAGCCAATGCAAGCCTCGAGCTTCTGCTTCAACCCACATGCACAGCGGCAAGGATCATGATCGAATCAGAGCACCGGCAATTTCAGCGGCAATGGAAAAAGCACCCGAAGCTCATTCGTTGCGATGTGCTTGGAACGATTCTCGTTATTGAATACAAAACAGACGGAGCTTCCTACTATCACCCCCTGAAACAACGTTTAGTAGACTTTTTTCGCGAGCAGGGCATTCTCATTCGTCCACTGGGAAACGTTCTTTATCTGCTTCCTCCTTACTGCATCACTCGCGAAGAACTTCAAAAAATCTACTCCACAATCGCAATCACACTAGAGGCATGGTCATGATCAAAGGTTTCGTTTCGTTCGAAAAAGAAATCACCGAGCTCATCCGTCAAATCGTCCCTGAGCATTCTCTACACGGACTCTGGTTAAACACACTGTCTTATCTCGAGAATTGTGGAGCACGCAAGATTGCCTCATGCGAACATCCAACCGCAGTCAAAGAGGAAATGCTCAAGCACGCTGCTGAAGAATTTCGTCATGCATTCTACCTGAAGACTCAGCTTTCGAGAATTGGGGCATCGTACGAAGATTACCGTCGCTCCCACCTTTTCGGGGGTTGGGGAGCCTATCACTACCTCAATACCCTCGATCTCAGAGCTTCTCGCTACCTCGGAACTCTAAGAATGCCACCGGATCGAATCAAGCAACTCGCATATCTCTTGGTTACTTATGCCATCGAGCTTCGTGCCGGAGAGCTCTACCCGATTTACCAAGCAACGTTGAGGCAGCATCAGTCGAAGATCCAGGTGCAGTCGATTCTTTTAGAAGAGAAAGAGCATTTGCAGGAAATGGAGCGAGAGTTGAGCTTGGTGCCGTTGTCGCCGTTGTACATTGAAGCTGTTTGCGGATTGGAGGCTCTTTTGTTCAAGCGGTGGTTACAGATGTGTCTTACGGAGATTTCCACCAAAATAGTGTTCATTGGGTAATCGTTGGTAGGACGGTGATGCACTTGAATTGTTGCTGGGAGTAGACTGTCTCTTTCAAACGAATACAGGACAAGCTATACATAAATGAACTCAAAAGTTGGTTTTTGACAGTGTCGGCGATGCTTGGAGTTCACCCTTCTAGGTATCGCTAAATTTTTTAATTTTAGCTGCTTCAGAAAGATAAATTCCAAGCTACCTCCTTGTCAAATTCCCAAATTTTGAATTCATTTGTGTATACACCTTTTGACTGCTTGGGGTAATAATAACCCCAAGGTTAAGTCCTAGTTCAATGACTCAACTCCAAGCTTCTGACAAATCTGAAAATAATTGCCGTCTTGATCCAAGATTGTTTGCATTTTGATATGACCTGGAACTTCAACAACATCTCCTTCAAAAAGAGCCCCCTTCTTCCCCATCAATCGCTTAGTAGACTCTAAGTCATCCACGAGGAACGTGATGACAGCATTTTGACCCGCCTTCATCCCATCTTGGGAATTTTCCTGCGCAATACCCAAGCGCGAACCTGAACCTGACACTTCCAATTCTGCCCACCCAAATTCCTTTTCATGTTCGACCAACCTAAGCCCGACCACATCTACGTAATACCGAACTGCTTTGTCTAAGTCCTTGACAACGATCCAACTAAGTCCAATTTCTTTCAGCATTATACTAACTCCCTACAATACCATTGTATAAATAAGTTTGCACCAAATCTGATAAACAATGCATTGTTTATCAGATTTGGCATAAGTCTACAGTGAACCCATTGTAGACACAAATGAATTCGAAAGTTGGGAATTGGACAAAGAGGTAGCTTGAAGTTCATCTGTGTACGTCCATATTCAACACCAAAGATTCACTTTTTTCTCCCCAT
>JAGVDZ010000043.1 GCA_020058465.1 Parachlamydiales bacterium
AGATTTGATTCGATTTTCCACGATGAGGATCGAGGAAGATGAGGTGTTAGAAACCCTCCAGTTTCACCCCTTCAAAGAAGCAGGTGCAGCATGATGCAACAGGACAGAAGACAGGCGACTCCTTCCGTAGACTCTCCATTTACCAAAAGGAAGAAAGTTTGCCCTTTTGTAGCAGCCAAGATGAAGAAGATTGACTATAAACATGTCGACCTTCTTCGCCAGTTTATTACAGAACGGGGCAAGATTTTACCGAGACGGATTACCGGCGTCTCATATTATTATCAAAAGTTATTGAAGAAGGCGATCAAGCAGGCAAGGTACATGGCTCTTCTTCCATTTGTATTTGAGGAATGAGGTGTTGTGTATGAAAAAGTCGGTTAGACAATCCTTGCTGCTACTGAAAGATGTAGATGCTTTTGGCAAAAAAGGGGAGATCGTTCAGGCAAGAAGGGGATATGCTCGTAACTTTTTAATCCCGCAGGGAGTTGCTGTAGTGGCGACAGACCATGCTTTACGTAAACAAGAAAGGCTTCGTAAAGAGCGAGAAGAGCAGGCGGTTATCGACCTTCAAGAGTCGACGGCTTTAGCGGCAAGACTGCAAGGTCTACAACTAGAAATTCGTGTCAAAGTGGATCCGGAGGGGAAAATGTATGGGTCCGTGACTCTTCAGGACATCTTGGAGCTCTTTGCTAAGCAGGGCCTGCCGGTGGCTAAAAAGTATCTTTTGATGACCAAATCGATTAAAGAAACGGGTCATTTGGAAGTGCCTCTCCGTTTGAAAGAGGGGGTAGAGGTTCGATGCAAACTGCATGTGATCCCAGAGGGTGGTAAACGACAAGAGCCTGTACCCACAAGCGAGCCCCCCGCTACAACCTCTTCTTGACCGATATACACAAATGAATTCCAAGCTGCCTCCTTGTCAAATTCCCAAATTTTGAGTTCATTTGTGTATAGAAGAGGGTTCTTCGTTGTTTGAGCAAGCCCTAGACCCTTCGATTGGGGCTAGGGCTTTTTTTTTTAGATGATTTTTGATGCTGGAGTTTTCTCATGGCTCAACTTAATGACTCTCCGTACATTGTGATCACGGGGGCAGCGGGGATGATCGGTTCTGCTTTAGTTCGCCATCTCAACGACCAAGGTCGGTCTAACTTGATCCTTGTCGATGATTTAAAGGTGGGCGACAAGTGGAAGAACTTGGTGGGGAAGTCATTCGTCCGGTTGATCTCTCGGCACAATCTACTAGCTTGGCTACAAGGTAGAGCTCAAGATATTGAGGCGGTGATCCATTTGGGGGCTTGTTCTGATACCACAGAAAAGGATGGGGACTACTTACTGAAAAATAATGTCGACTATACAATTGAGCTTGCCAAGTGGGCAGTGCAGCACCACATTCGTTTCATCTACGCCTCATCAGCTGCCACATACGGAGATGGAAATCAGGGGTTTGTAGATGATGAAAGGGCTTTAATCAAGCTGATGCCTTTGAATTTGTATGGCTACAGTAAGCACATGGTTGATCTCTTTTTACAAAGAGAGGGGTTGTTGCCCTATGTAGTTGGATTGAAGTATTTCAATGTTTTTGGTCCCAATGAATATCACAAACGACACATGGCCTCCATGATTCTTAAGATGACTTCAATTGCAAGGCAAGATAAAAAAATTTCGTTGTTTAAATCAAATGATCCCTTGCGGTTTCGAGATGGAGAGCAAGTGCGGGATATGATCTATGTCAAGGATGCTGTGAAGATGACGGCGGCCTTCTTGGATCCTCCCTATTGCCATCTAGGGGGTATTTATAACATTGGAAGGGGACAGCCTGTCACTTGGAATCATTTGGCCCGTGCTTTAGTCAGAGGCCTTGAAGGAACAGTCGAAATCGAATATGTCGAGATGCCACCTGAACTTTCGAAGCAGTATCAAAACTATACTTGTGCCGATATGAACAAGTTTTACTCTGTCTTTCCCTCTCAGCTGGCCCCTTCGTTTACCCCAGATGATGCGATCTCAGATTACCTTACCTACCTTTTGACAGGACAGCGATGGTAAGGCTTTTAAAGAGTCTTGCGAGGGTGGGCCCTTGCCGAGTCCTTTTGTTAGGGGACCTTTTGGTGGATGTTTACACTCGGGGGGTGGTGGAGCGCATTTCCCCCGAGGCCCCAGTGCCCGTTCTTAAGGTGCTCAATGAGACTCTATCGCCGGGCGGGGTAGGGAACGTTGCTTTGAGCTTGGCCGCCCTTGGAGCTGATGTGCGTCTTGTAGCTCGCCTCGGCTCTAATCGGGAAAGTCGGGGGTTAGTCAATATTCTTCAAACACACGGTGTTGAACTCACATGGCTTCGTAAGCAGCCTCGATACCATACTCCTGTCAAAAGACGACTGATTGGGAATCAGCAGCAGCTGTTACGGCTTGACGAAGAGGTCTATGACCCGTTGTCTCCGTCGATCGAAGCTGACTATCTCAATAGGGTGCAAGAGTTATTGGAAGGGGTTGATATTATCGCCATTTCAGATTACGGGAAGGGTTTTTTAACACTGCCCCTCCTGCAACATCTTTTTTTGGCTGCTAAAGAAAGGGGCATTCAAACAATCGTGGATCCGAAAGGGGTTGATTTTACGAGATATAATGGAGCTACCGTAGTAAAGCCTAATTTGGCTGAAGCTTATGCAGCGTCCCAGGTGAGTTCATTCAAGGTGCCCCTTTCTGAGGTGGCAGCCATTCTTCTGCAAAGGCTGGATATTGAAAAGTTGTTGATCACGAGGTCTGCAGAGGGGATGACTCTATTTGATCAGGCAGGCCGTTCTTATCATAGCTCTGTCCGATCTAAAGAGGTCAAAGATGTGACGGGTGCTGGAGATACGGTGCTCTCGGCCCTTTGTTTAGCCTATGCCTCCAAGCTCGAAGAGGAAGAAACACTTCATATTGCCAATGTGGCAGCGGGGATTGCTATTGAGCATGTGGGCTGCGCGCATGTCTCGATGCAACAGCTTGCTGAAAGAATTTGTCTTGAAGATGTGGACTCAAAGGTATTGGACGACGAGAACCTATTCATCTTGCAAACCTTGATGAAGGGGAGACAGTCAATTTTGGTGATCATCGATAAGTTGGATATTTTACCTCTTTTGCCCCTTCTCAGAGAGCTCAAAAAACGGAAATCGTTTCAGGTTATCGTCTACTATAAAGCAAGATCACTCGATGAGGACCAGCTTCACATCTTGTCATCTTTGTCAGAAATTGACTATGTAGTCTTGCAGAGCCAAAATCCTCAAAACCTCTACGAGGTGCTCTCTCCTGTGGAGACTTATTATTTGGTATCGAAAGAAAAGCATCGTCTCCACGATCGGCGAGACATTATCACCGCTTTATACCACAACACACTCAAAAGTTTGGTTGAATACCAGGCCTGATCGTATTTCTAATACCATTTGCGAAAAATAAATTCATAAATTTAATTGGTAGAGTCTGCCAGACTATTCGCCATTTGAAAAATGGTGTTTATACCAAATGAGGTAGTTGCAAAACTCCGACTTCGTCGGACTATGGATCAACGATATTTGCCATAAACCATTTATTCCAATCGTCGCTATTTTCTCCTAAACTGCGTAACAAGGCTCTCGTTTCAGCCGTTTGATAAAACTGTCTTTATCCGTTCCAAATATCCAAAAGGAAGTCTGTTCTCAAACAAACCAGACGGGACACCTTTGCCCTACACCCCTTGAGGCGCAAAAGATGAAAAAGTGGTGGCTCTGTATTCTCATGGACATTTTGAAAAGACCCTGAAGACAATCTCAG
>JAGVDZ010000052.1 GCA_020058465.1 Parachlamydiales bacterium
GATAAGAAAGACGAAGAAGAGCCAGAGCAAGAAGGGGAAGTTGCGATTTTTCTGAGTCGTAGTGATAGCATACCTCCTGAAGTAGAAAGTGGAGATGATCAGTACTTTGAAGGATATATCCAAGCGCTTGTCGATATGCACTTTTCAGAGTATAGAGTCGTTGTGATCGCTCGTGATAAGGAGGTCTGGCTTGCCAACCTACCCAATAACTCGCTACTAGCTCATGCGATCACAACCTTTGTTCGAGATGTCCCAGGCGTCAGGGCTGTTCATGTCGTACGAGATACCCCTAAACATGAAAAGCTGAGAGAAAAGTTTGAAAATCGCCCTCAGATGAATGGCATCTGGTTTCCACAGATGACAGAGCTCTTCCAACCTCTCGTCGCTGATCCAAGGAATGTAACCTATACCCTTGGGTATCGGACAGGAGATAAGGTCGCGGGGCGTAGTGCTGTTGATATCTCTTTGGGCGATGACTTTGGCATTTATCGTTGGCTCGATCTGTTTTTACAGGGTGATATGCAGATCGGCATTGAAGCTGGTGTGTGGTCCTTATTTAATTTAGATCCCCATCCAAATCCAGATGGGGGGACGGCCTTATTGAATACTGACTTTTACTTTGGCATTCCTTTGACTTATGCCCGCGATGCATGGTCATTTCGTTTGCGAGGGTTTCATATCTCGAGCCATTTAGGGGACGAGTTCATAGTCAATCATCCAGAGGTCAGGAGGTTAAATCCAAGTAGCGAATTTATCGATTTTACCGCCTCGTATCAGCTCACCAATGGTATTCGGTTTTATGCATTTCCCGGTGCTATTGTGCATAGTGATCCTACGTTTCGTTGGAAACCCTTTTACGTGCAATATGGCACTGAGGTACGATTCGGAGGCAGTAAGTTTCGATTTCACAAGCTCTACGGAACTTTTTTAATGGCGATGCATTGGAGAAATTTTCAAGAGCTTTCTTGGGATTTTGATGGAACCTACCTCTTTGGTTATGAGGTGAGTAAACTTCAAGGTATAGGAAGAAAAATTCGGGTCTATGCGCGCTATCACCACGGTTACTCCCTCGAAGGGCAGTTTTCTAAGCAAAAAACTCATTATGGGGAGTTTAATCTTAACTACGGCTTTTAGTTCGATTCTTTGGGGACGAGTGGAGCTTTTTTGTGATTGGATTCCAGATGCCAAGGGAGGGGATTTATTCCATTTTGATCCTCAGCATCGAGAAACTGATATGTCCCTTTTGTCCAGGATTGCTTACCGCTTTTCCTTGGCAGGGGAAGAGGTCATCAGTTGGGATTTGTCTCACTATCGACCCAGTTTGATGACATGGGCAGAGATACACTCTAGGTCGGATGCGTTAGATTGGGTGAGGGCCTCGATGCATCTTACCAAACCTGATCATGAATCTTGCCTCTACTGGATTTTTTGGAGTTTCGGGTCTCTAGTTCAAAAGTTGACCTTTTCTCAAGTGCCTAAAGAGAAAATGATCTTGATTTTGTGGGAACCTCCAACAGTGCAACCTTGGGCATATGAAGCGAGGATTTTAGATCAATTTGGCAAGGTTTTTACATGGCATGATGGGTTAGTGGATGGTAGAAAATTTTTTAAAATCCACTATCCAATTCTGCAACTGAGGCGACGAGATATCCAGTCATTTGAGGATAAGAAGTTTTGTGTGATGGTAGCAAGACGTCTTTCTAGCCAACATCCACAAGAGCTTTATTCGAAGAGAGAGCAGATGATCCGTTTTTTTGAACAGTATCCCGAGGAATTTGATCTTTATGGCCACTACTGGGAGAAGAGACAATACCGAAGTTGGAAAGGTGTCTGGGAGGGAGAAAAGGGGGATTTGCTGAAAAGGTACAAATTTTGTATCTGCTATGAGAACATGAGAGATATCCCGGGGTATGTTACAGAAAAAATATTTGATTGCTTAGCTGCAGGGGTCATTCCAATCTATTGGGGTGCCTCCAATATTGAGAAGTATGTCCCCCCAGATTGTTGGATCGACCGGCGTCAGTTTGCATCTGAAGAGGCCCTCTATACATTTCTCAAGTCCATAGATAGTGAGATGTATCAGAAGTACTTGGATCGAGCTGAGATATTTTTGACATCCAAAGAAGCTCAACTATTCAGTCATGATCACTTTGTCGAAAGTATGTTTAAGGCTCTCCAACCACAAAGCCAAGATTGAACACTGGACCTGTTTTGCCAATGTCGAGCTTTCCCTCGAAGAACTGTTGATAGATTCGAAGGCCTTGGGCTGCAGTTTCTATGCAGTAAAAGCAGTTAGAGAGCCATTCAGAGCCTTTGGTAGTTCCTGTCTTCATATTAAGTTGAAAGCGGGATGTGATTTTTTCTTTCCAATAGGAGGAAGGGCCGAACAGAAGGACGGGACTAGGGGAGCAGGCGCCTGTCTTGCGTCGGACTTCTTCAAGGGAGAATTCAAAATCCATACCGATGCCACCGGGCAAGAAAATAGGAAGATCTAGATAAAATTCAGCCTGTCTCTCCACGAGTCGATCGAGACGGTAGGTCATTTTAGCGTCGATATGAGAATTTTGTTTTTGTTCGTTAAGTACACGCTGAGACTCCTTGGCTTGGAAGTCGACAATATTGGCACAGGATAGGATGCCTACTTTTTTAGCCACACGATTGCCCACTTCCATGGCTCCGGGTCCTCCGCCAGTAATTAAGGCTAAGAATGTTTTAGGATTACAGAAAGGGTGCTGACAGCTTGGCTGCATATGGAGCAGTCCCTCTAAGAGAGCCTCTAGTTCGGCCTCGAAGGCCCCTTCTTGTAAGTTAGACCCATATACGCCGAGTAAAGTAGCATTTCGATACATCTCCACGAGAGGCAAGGGGACAAACATTCCTGAATCAGTATTGGGTTTATGGATATATTGAAGAATTTGAGATGAAGAAGAATCAACCCAATACACAGGGATGCCAAATTTAGCCAAATCAACGAGCATGGAACGGTCTTCGTGAGAAAAGAAGACACCATGAGAGCAAGAGGGGTATTGAAAGTAGAGCCTCTTCATGCACTTGGAGACCTCTTCACTCAAAAGCATTCTCTTCAAAAGAGGTGTTGGAAAGTGGCGAGAAAATAAAACCCCCTGCGATGTAATCCACCCTCGTTCGATGGCCTGTAGGAAAGGGTATTGAGGCTGGTGTTCGATATATTTTTCGACAGCAAGAGCTTGCCTTGCCGGGTGAGAAAGGCCCGGAAAGTCATGCTTCAACGGTTCCTTGATGATCCAATCTCGATTTGTTAGATGGGTCATCTGTGTTCCCTTGACAACGAATGTAGAGGCGAGCTGTGTCAGGGATCCTGGAGCTGTTTCAAATGCTTTTCTTACGTTCTCTGGATTTTCTAGGGCAGAGGTGAGTTGGTCTCGATCGGAGAAAAAAACATACTCTCTGTGGGGTTCTAGTGTGTAAAATTCAAGAGGGATATCGTCGATGATTTGCTCACTTTTCCCGTAGAGTTCGTAGATATCGCCCGATGCTGTCGTGTCGGGCTGAAGGACAGATGCTGAGGCGTGACGGAATCCGGCAGGTAAAAGATTATCGACGACACGAGCGTACACAGTGCGAATGTGCAGTGGGGATGTTTTGACTAAAAGCAGTTTTTCTTGAGGAAGAAAACGGGGTTGATCTTGTTGCCAAAGGTGATGGAGGTGGAGCATTTGTCTTGTGTGGGGCATGTTATGCACTAAGGCTTTGGCAAGTGTGGGAAGAAATCCGTAGATTGTAGGTTCGTAGTCTACGACCCCATTTTTGAGTGTGATGAAAGCCACGGTGCGCCCGTCGATCTTCTCGAGGATTAAGTCGCCACTACCCTCTAATCCTCCAAGGGATAAAAGAGGCCGGCCTCTTCGGTCTGAGCGACCAAACATGCGCATGAGATAGTCAGGATCTCGGACCCGTCTTCTCTCGTCAGCGGCAAAAAGTTTTCCTATGAAGCAGCCCTTGGTAAGCAGTGCCAACATGGCAATACCCAAAGGAGTATAGGCGGTAATTTCAATATGCACCTCGGCCCTTTGGCATCGAGAATCTAACTCGAGATCCAGTGTGATTGCATTGAGACCTAGTTGAGCGAGTGTGCTTTTGAAATTGAATACGACCCACGTTGGATCGATCGTAAAGCCTACAAAGTTAGGATCTATCTGCTCGATGATGATGTAAGCTTCGGCATGTCTCTCGTCGATCGAGTGGAGTTTTGAGATGCTCCCATCGGGGGTCCAAGTCGTAGTGGGTTGGGTGTAAAAAGTGGCTCATAGGCTTCATTGGGACATGGCTAAATGTGGTTTTTTTTAAGTCTATTCTAGTGCAGATATGTATAGCTATCATTCCCTATTTTTGCCAGAATGGGGGGCTTGATTGGGAGAGCGGAAGGTTTTCCGGTGCACAAGGAAGAACTGGGTCGTCGTAGACGAAGAAGCTTTGGAACCCACAGTGGCTCCTTTCACGCGGATGAAGTTACAGCATGTGCTCTTCTATTGCTTGTAGATCTTATTGAAGTGAGTCAGATTATAAGGACAAGAGATTTGAGTCGGTTGGACTTATGCCAATACGTTTGCGATGTTGGCGGTGTTTATGATGTGAAGAGTCTGCGCTTTGATCACCATCAGGCAGATTACATAGGTCCTTTAAGTAGCGCTGGTATGGTCTTAGCTTATTTAAGACAAGAGGGGATCTTGGAAGATCACTTTGGAGACTATCTAAAGAAAAGTCTTATCGATGGGATCGATGCTCATGATAACGGCGTGGTGGGGACAACACCTGGAGTTACCTCCTTTTCTCAGGTTGCGTCGAGTTTTGCACCGGTTCGTTATGATGCCCCGGAAGAGGCGATGGGAGCTGCCTTTATGGAAGCTGTCCAGTTTGTTTTAACCTACCTTCGTAAGTTGCAAGAAAGGTTTGTCTACACGGCTAGTTGCAAGGCTTCTGTTCAGAGGGCGATGGAAGGGAGAGGGCCGGTGTTGATCTTTTCTGAATCGATTCCTTGGTTGGAAAGTTTTTTCGAGATGGGAGGTAAAGACCACCCTGCTCTTTTCGTCTTAATGCCAGCGGGAGATCATTGGAAGCTTAGAGGTATTCCTCCGACACTTGACGAACGGATGAAAGTGCGTCGCCCGTTCCCTTCCGATTGGGCTGGCCTGCACGATGAAGATTTAGAGGCAGTGTCGGGTATTTCTGGAGCCATTTTCTGTCATAAGGGACGTTTTATATCTATATGGGAGACCAAAGACAGTGCCGAAAAAGCGTTAGATTGTGTTCTGAGCAAGCCTTAAAAAACTCTTGGAGGTGAATGACAACTGTATTTCAACAGATTATCGATGGGAAGTTGCCCGCCACCAAAGTGTGGGAGAGTGATACAATCTTAGCGATTCGAGATCTTCACCCGGTGGCTCCTGTTCACGTTTTGATTCTTCCAAAGAAAGCTGTTTCTAATCTAGATTCACTTGAAGAGAAGGATTGGCCTTTGATGCTTGAAGTCGTCAAGGCGGCGCAACTGATTGCTCAACAGGAGGGAATTGCAGGGGCCTACCGTCTATTGACGAATTGTGGGCGTGAGGCTGGGCAAACGATCTTCCATCTTCATTTTCATCTGATTGGAGGACGGATGCTTGGGGCTTTAGGCTAATACCAAATACAACGTAGAGTTTCTGGCGTAGTTTTATTGCCAAATACTTGCTGATTCCTTACACAGAGGCATTATGATGTATGTCGTTTTGGGACTGTGTTTGGCTGTGTTCGCCTCTTCGGCTTTGGAGGTTTCGGAAGAGACGACAATTCGAAAGGTCCGTTCTTACTTGACTGTCCGAGATCCTAGGGGGGCCCTCAAAGAGATTGGACATGGGCTTTTGCTCTACCCAAACAGCTTAACCTTGAAGTCATTGAAAGTATCTTCCCTAGGATATTTGGGGAAATCGAAAGAGGCTCTTCAAGAATGGCAGCGTCTTTACCAGTTAGACCCTTCGATCCTTTCCAGAAGAGATCTTTTGGAAGATGTGAGCTGGGCCTTTTTAAAGGAAGGTCTTCGCTCTGAGCAGAAGGGAGTTCGCTGCGCGGCTTTAATTGGGGCTTTGCTTACACAAGATGCTAAGGCTTTGACTTTCTTGATAGATGGGTTAAGGGATCGAGATGCGTCTATTCGTTGGGTCGCGCTGCAGATGGCACCACATTATCGAGACTTGTTAGTGCAACAAGAGGTGTTTCGTCTTTTAGAGGAGGAGACTGTTTGGTGGGTTCGCCTTGGTGTGATCCAAGCTCTTGGCGAACTTCAAGCCCGGGATGCAGGTCCAAAACTTTGTCAAATTTTAGAAAGTGGGGAGGCTCTTGCTGAAGAAAAACAGGCAGCTATCGAAGCGTTTATCAAAATTGATCGGGCAAGTGTATCTTGGCAGGGAGCTAAACTCATTCAAAGTGATCGGTTTGGACTTAGAGCTTTAGGGTGTGTTCTCCTTGCTTTAGACGAGGATCAAACCAATATCTCCAAACTGTCTGAGTTAGCTTTAGATCCTCACCCAAAAGTGCAGATGCAAGCTCTTTTGGCCATCGGATCGAAATGTGCCGAACAGGGCTCTTGGCCATTTTCAGCAACAAAGCTCAGACTTCTTATGGAAGGAGCCGACCCTTACGTAAGGATCGTAGGGGCCTGGCTTGCTTCTTTGAATCTAGAGTCTTGGGGTCTTGATCTTCTTAAGAGCTATACTTACGACACCATCTCAGCCCATCGTTATTTTGCAGCAGCTGCAATTGGGGCTTTAGGCGATCGCTCTATCAAGCTTGCGGAACAAATCTTTCAAGATCACGAAGATCCTTTTGTGGTGATCAATGTAGCTTTAGGTTTAATCGGTCAAAGAGTTAAGGTCCAAGAGGCAAGTCAGGCCATTGCCCGTATTTTGAAAGAAGAACACTCTCTATGGATGTGGGATGAAACAACCCCTCTTCTATGGCCTATGGTTGTTCCGGGTGTTGTTCAAGGCAGAGCTCGAACCGTTCGTGATCCAAAAATGGCAGACCAGATGACAAGACTGAGGATGATTGCCCTTTTAGCCGATTTAGGCTATCCAGAAGCGACCTCGTTGCTCCAGCATATCTTGCAACAAGGGCAGTGGGTTGTTTCGGGGCTTGCAGCTTCGATCTTATTACAAAAAGGGGATGACAATCATGCTATGGACCTTCTCAGAGGGTTGCTTGAGGATCCAGATCCTAAGATTCGATTGGAAGCAGGCCTTGTGCTAGCTTTTGTGGCCCATGATGAGAAGGTGATCCCTTATTTGATGCAGTTGTATGAAGGGCTTTCTCAATGGGATCATAAACTCACCCTCTTAGAATCTTTAGGGAAGATTTCTAACACCTCTTCGTCTCTTTTTTTAATTCAAGCGATGCAAGAGCCTTTTGAAATATTACGGGTAGCTGCAGCATAAGCTTTA
>JAGVDZ010000070.1 GCA_020058465.1 Parachlamydiales bacterium
GAAGATGTCCCATGTTGAACGGCAGAATGCTTGGAGTTGTTTACAAAAAGAGGTCGAATGGCTCATGTCTGAGAACTCTCAAAATCAAGATCTCTTAACTAAGATCTGTCAATGGTATCGTTCGATTCTCAACTCTTCAGAAGCGGGTCAGTATGTTCCTGCAGAAAGTCTTCAGACATCTTCTGATTGGCTAGATAAGATGAGTCAAGATCTTTCCCAGTTAAAGAAAACTACAGATCAAGAAAAAGAACTAGCTTCAATCAAAGAGCAGTTGACTTTATGGCGATGTGGAGAGAAGTGTTGTGGGAATACTTCACATCTGCTTTCGAAACATGTTTTAATTAGAGATCAAGTGTCCTACAGTCCAGCCCCTCATACCGTATTACAAATAAAAAAATTTACTTATAAACAAGATCAAAGCGAGAAGGACCACACACAGCTGCCCGCAGCTTTTTTTCAATCGTCAGATTTGGGAAAGCTTGTGGGGGGCATTGTTCATAGGGGTTCAAGTCCCCAGAATGGACACTATAAGGCTTATGTAGAGGTGGATAGGAAATGGTATTGCTGTGATGATGATTGTATCGAACAAGTTTCGTTTCCACAACAAGATCTAGTTAATGCATATATTTTATTTTACCAGAAATAAAACGCCCATTTTTGTTATAATGAACACCATTATTGAAATGGGACCACGTTGATGTATCCTCCGACGAGTTCGGTGTTACCAGTAGTTGCAGATATTCCTTTACAAGATTTAAGACCGAGTGCGATTGCAGATCTTGGTAAGAGGATTTTGTCTGTTGTTCTTCCTATCCTTGCTGGCTTAACTGTAGTAGGGGTATCGTGCCTGACTGCGATGGGATTGGGTGTGTTGGCCCCTTCTCTTTTGCAAGTGATTTGGAGTGGCTGTTTGGGGGTTGGAGCTATAGTTTCTATTCCAACGGCTCTTTGTATGCGTCGACTTTTGATTCCTCCAGCCTCTGCTGAGGTGGTAGATTCATCTAAGAATCTAAATCCCGTGGAGATCCCTCTAGAAGGTCCTCCTCCTTTGATTAAGAGTGAAAGTTCTCCTGAAAGTTTGAGTCCGCCCATACCTCTAACTCAGAATCAGGGGGTGGTGGGGGTAGCTCCCCTACCTAGTAACTTTGAGCAACGATTAAGACAATTGGAAGAAGCACAGCTTCAGAATTCCCGCTGGATTCAGTACCTACAGCAGGTTGTACAGACTTCGAATCAACGTTACGAGACATTAAATTTACAGTTGACAATATGGGCTCTTGAAAAAGAGTTAGCAGGCATGCCGACTCAGTCTACGTATACCATTCCCCCTAGGATTCCCCATGGAATGAACACTTGTTGGCTTGCAGCTTTGTTACAGTCCCTCTTAGCTATGCCGAACTATAGGGAGTACTTTCAAACGTTGAGCTCGGAAGCTGCTGTTTTAGCAGCTATAAGCGCGGTTGCTATGTCCAAAAACAGTGCAAACCAGGCGCACCAAAATCATAAGGTTCTTACTGTGGTGGCTCTTTACTTATGTAAAGCAAGTCGGAACCCCTCTTGTCTTGAGAACTTAGACGTGATCAACAAGATCGGGGAGTTGTGCGGCCGTCTTTCCTATAGAAGAAGCCAATACCCGGTTGGGTCTCAGATGGATCCTGGAGAGATTTTGCTATATGGACTCGAAGAGCTTCTCCCCGGTCGTTTCTGCGTTCAAGAGACACTGACTACTACGTGGTGTCCTATACTTCAATGGGGTGTAAATTCGACAGGTAATTTGTCTCAGGAACAGTGGGACTCTTATGTGCAACTATCTAAGGGGAATCCTGTCACAGCTCGAGGACGCTCGGATTTATTTCCTGTGGTCGGTCTTCCAGCTCGAGAAGCTGGGGGAATCTTTTCAAAGAGTTCTACTGCTTTAGTCGGCGGAGGGGGTAATGATGTGGCTGAGATTCAAAATCGATGGTTGGAGGAACTCCAGAGTATAATGAAATGTGTTTCTCCTTTGAATGTGGAGCTGCTTTTAAAGGGACTACAACTCAATGAGGTACGACCATCTTTTCTTGAGGAAGATAGGGTGTGGGCAGTCAGTGTTAAAGCTGCTATCGCATCCTTTCCCGAAGGGGACGATAAAACGGCTTTGGTGACTGCTTGTGATCGTATCTTATCAGGGTCGACTGGTGGACGACCTCTTCTTCCTACGGGACTGCAACAAGACTTCTTGACATGTTTAGTTGGGGCCTCTTTGCAGCTGAAAACTCGGCGCTTGGCCGGGCTCTTAGATACCACAAGGGTGAAGTGGAAAATAGAGCTATGTCAAGAAAAATGGAATATCTCCATCGGTCGCTCTATCCCATGCTACGAGGAAAGAGAGGTTGCGGTTTATCAAATTAAGGATCGGCAGCTGCCACCGCTCTCCGTTCCGGTACCCCCAAGTGTTGGGGTGAAAATCGACATCCACCCGTCAGACCCACGAATTCGGGCCGTCATTTCGCATAGTGGATCTGCTTATGGAGGTCACTATACTTGTTGCGTTAAGATAGGAGGTAAGTGGTATTTTTGCGATGACGTCGGTGCTACGGTTCGAGAGGCCACCCCCGCAGAGGTTGAAGCAAAGATGGCTTTGGCCTACGTCTACTGTTTCTGTAACGCAAGTCCAGTAGGTGATGGGGAGCCTTCGTAAGGTTAAGCTTGCTCCATGGTATCGGAGGGGGCTCTTTCATCGATGAGGTTAATTTCTTTCCAGGCACCTCGGACAAAGCGAATGAGGTAGACGAGAGCAAAGAGGGCTGCATACAAGGCCCCGAGTCCCCAAGCATACTCCACATCGAGGCTATTGGGAACGACGATGAAGTAGAGGGGTGCTAGGAGAAAAAGCCAGACAGAAAAAACTGATGCCGTCATCAAAAATAACGTGTCTCCGGCAGCTGCCAAAAGGGCTCCGAGCAGCCAGCGAACGATTTCAAAGAAAAGATAAACGAGAGTTAGAATTAGACTTCGATGCAAAATGGGATGCATGGTGCTGGGAATATGCTTATAAAACAGCTCCTGCATCGAATGAGTAGGGTCGAAGAAAAACAAGATACATATACATAGAGAAAAAAGGGTTGTTAAAATCAGACCCGAGCGGAGAAGGCGAGAGACCTCTTCTTTGTTTCGAGCACCGATGAGATTCCCCGCAATGGCGGTGGCTCCTTTGGCGAGTCCCTCCCCAAAAAAGGCCAATAAAATGACAATGCTTTGGCAAATACTCGACACGGTGATGTGGGTTGGGCTCAAGGAGGACATCATGGCATAAAAAGCGTACCAGCCAAACATTTCGACGAAAACATAGATTCCTTGGGGCACACCTATCCTCAAAGAAAGCTTCATTTCTTGCCAATTGAGCTTCCATTGACCTGTTCCAAAGTGCTTTCGATTTGAATGTCGGATGAACACGAGAAAAAGGACCAGAGACTGCGTCAAATACCCTACGCAAGTAGCAATGGCAGCACCTCGGATTCCCATTGGGGAAAGCCAAGGGTCAACTCCAAAAATTAAGATCCAGTCCAAGACGAGATTGACCAAATTTGAAATGAGGGCTAGCCAGATCATGATTTTAGTTTTCCCCTGCCCGATAAAAAAGCCGAGTAAGGCCGTCATCAAAGCATAGCTTGGAGAGAAAAGGGCAAGCCAACGAAAA
>JAGVDZ010000158.1 GCA_020058465.1 Parachlamydiales bacterium
CTATGGAACCTCGGCTATCTCCATATAACGCCAAAGTTACAAGGGTACTGGACTCTCTACAGTCAAACTCAAAGACGTCGATCTGAAGGTCTTTTAGGTCTCAACTACGAGGTAACACTCTACACTCAAGGCTACCGACACCATCCACAATGGACCCACCAAATTGAGCCCTACCTTCGTTTTCAACAAAGACCTTTCGTCACCAAGTCGCCCCAAGAACACTTTATCTTTTCCCTCGAAGATAGCGCATGGGTCCCCTCCATCCTTGGCGAATTTGGATGCAAGCAATCCATTCGATGGCCTTCTTCTTTGAGTTATTGGCAAAGCCATCTTTCCCTTCAAAACCGTTGGC
Source organism: Parachlamydiales bacterium (assembly GCA_020058465.1). GTDB lineage: Bacteria > Chlamydiota > Chlamydiia > Chlamydiales > SM23-39 > JAGVDZ01. The sequence goes on from JAGVDZ010000158.1 coordinate 353, forward strand.
CTCGTCCGAGCTGGCAAATCCATCATCGAAGTGAACTACAACGATCGCCTGTTGCACTCTACCACCACCTGATATGGGATGGGCCAAGAAGACAAGTGGATCGATTGAATCAACAGATCAAATATACCTACAGCCAAAATATCGCTTTCGTCTTAGAATTTCGATACCGTTCCCCCTTCGATTGGCGTCAGGTCGATCCATCCCTCTATAATCTCGATGTGACCTACAGTCCAACAGAGCTTCGAGAATCACTCCTTTCAGATCGAAGATATACATTTTTGACCCACGTATTTGTACGCCCCAATCCTTTTTGGGAATGTCACCTAGAAGGCCATTTTGGATGGGGACGATCCCATGAGTCAGGGTATGCCGAATGGAAACTCGAACTGATTCATTGGGTCCATCCCGCTTGCCAACTCCATCTACAAGTGACAAAATTAGCCCTCTACGATAAGATTCGCCCTTCTTTTTCTTTCACTTTAAATCGTTGATTGTATGCTGAAGTACTTGTTTCTTTTGTGGTTTTGGATGACAGCCCTGCAAGCAAGAGTGTACCACCTAGACCTTCCAAGACCTGAGCTTTCGACCTTCGGATTATCTGAGAAACAGTCCGACTCAATGAATGTTCATACCTTTTCCATGTCTCGCCTGCCCCCCTTTGACAAGATGGTTTTGAGCTGGAATGGAACAAGGCCAGAAGAGGGTTATTTCCTTTTTTCTGTTCGATGTATCATCGATGGCACGTGGTCTACGTGGACCCCTTATGCGCTCTGGGGTCGTGACATACAAAAGATGTGCCCAAGTCAGGGGCTTTTGGTCGACGACATATGTGCCATTCAAAATGCCCTTGCGACAGGCCTTGAAGTGCAAGTGGCAGCCCTTGAAGGGGCCGACCTTGCCTCGATGCGAACTCTCCACGTCACAACAAAGGATTCAACCAGAGACTCTCGCCTCGAGATGCCGAAGGTCTTGTGGAGTGGATCTCTCAATACGGTGCCACCCCTTTCTCAAATGGCTCTCAACTCCCCTTTTGCCCAACGTATCTGTAGCCCTACGTCGATTGCAGCCGTCTTGTCTTCTCTTTCCCAAGGGCGCTTCTTCGACCCCCTCGAGATAGCTCAACGAGCTTTTGATCCAGAGCTCGATCTTTTTGGAGTTTGGCCTTTAAACATCGCGGCAGCCTATGCGGCCTTAGGAAATCCCTCTTTTGATATCTGGGTCGAATGGCTCGACTCCATCGATCCTATTCTCCACTCTTTGCAGTATGGTTTGCCTGTCATCATCAGTGTTCGAGGAGACCTCCCTGGAGCCCCCTTCCCTTACAAGCAAGGTCATCTTCTTGTGATCACTGGGATAGACGCTGAACGTTTCGAATTTCTGTGTATGGATCCTGCCTTTGATGAGGATGCAAAGACCCACGTCCGTTATCCCATCCCCGACTTAATCCGTGCCTGGGAGGCAAGGGGCCGCGTCGCTTACATGTTCCGTAAGAAAATCAGATATAGGTTACACTGAGTATCGAGAGTGCAGTATAAAGAGGGGGGGACACATGCTTGATCTTTTGATCGTTGGAGGGGGGCCAACAGGCCTTTTTTTAGCAGCTGAAGCGGCTCGATGGGGACTTTCATTTCGTTTGATCGAAAAAGAGATCCACCCAACTGTGCAGTCAAGAGCTCTGGCTCTCCAGCCAAGAACCCTTGAGATCTTCGATCATCTAGGAATCCTTGCCCCTTTTCTTGATCTAGCTACCCCCATCCGTGTATTTCGACAAGAGTTGCCCGATCGTAATCTCGTCACTCTCCACTTTGACCACCTAGACTCTCCACACCCCTATATCTTGAGTTTGGAACAATGGAAAACAGAAAAGATTCTCAAAGATCATCTAACAACCTATCAAGGGCAAAAGGAGGAGGGGGTCGAGCTCATTTCTTGGCAAGAACATCCTGATCATATCGTCGCTTTTTGTCATCATCTTAAAACAGGTAAGAAGGAAACCGTCAAAGCTCGATGGCTGGTCGGCTGTGATGGAGCCCATAGCCAAGTTCGAAAGCTTCTCCACCTCCCCTTTTCCGGAACAGCCTTCCCTCTTGCCCTTTCTCTTGCAGACGTCCACATCACCTGGGATTTTCCCCACGATACCCTCATCGTTTTTCCCAATGCTAAAGGCCTTTTTGTCGCCATCCCTATGCCTGGGGAGGGTCGTTACCGTCTTGTCTTTGAGCCTCCCAATATCAAGGATCGAGATCTTGAAATGCATGGAGAGATCAAAGAGAACCTCCTTAAACCTTCTTTGGAAGAGATCCAAGACCTCGTCAAAGAGCGCGTCAGCCCCCAAGTAGAGGTCCGCGATCCAACTTGGCTTGCCAGCTTTCAAATTCACAGTAGACTCGTTCAAACTTACCAACAAGGACGTGTCTATTTAGCTGGGGATGCAGCCCATATTCACAGTCCGGCGGGAGGTCAAGGGATGAACTCAGGGCTCCAGGATGCCTATAATCTAGTCTGGAAGCTGGCACTGGGGGATGCTGCAGTCCTGGCTACGTATACGCTAGAGCGGAGAAGTTGGGGAGAAAAATTACTCAAAGCAACCAAGCTATTTACCCATCTGGCTACTTTAAAAAATCCTCTGGCATGCAAGATCCGAAACATGTGGCTCCATCTAGCAGCTCCCTGGCTAGAAGCACCAATGACCAAGGCCATCTCTCAAATTGGGATCCGTTATCCAGAAAGTCCAATCGTCCAAGATGCAATGTTCTGGAAAAAAGAACCACGAGCAGGTCTCAGGTCTCCTAATACCGAGCTCAATCAAGGAGATCTTTATAGCCTGCTCAGAAGGCATCCTAAACAATTCCACCTCCTTGTGTTCAGTCCGAATCCTTTGCAAGTCGATCTACCCTGCCCTCTTCTACACATCACCCAAGTGACCCATCCCAAAGCCCTCGTCAACTATAATGTCAAACAAGAAAGCTATTATCTGATCCGACCAGACCAACATATCGGCTACCGAAACCACAAGTTTGATCCCTCTTCTTTGAAAAATTATTTAAGCCATTTTACACTCTGACACCAAAAACAGTAGCCACTCCCAAATCGGGATCACAAAAATCACACACTTATTGATCTTGATCGTGTCTCGTTCATTTTCAGTATAACCTGAGTTTTGGGTTTAAAAACTCATAACCAGCCCCACTTCCTGTTCACCTAAGTTAATGTGAGGTTTTTTGGGCTGACGAGTATAGGCCGCGATCGCAGCCAAAGCATTAATGGAAAAATTCGCAACAGACCTATGTCTTGTGTGCTCAAGTTGTGAGATGTTTTTAAGTTGATCATTCACTGTTTCGACCAAGACTCGTTTCCTGAGCAACATCTTGTCCTTGATTTCCAGCAGCTTATTTTTCATGTTATTTCTCAGAGTAGTGAATAATCTCAATCCACGTTTAAAAAGTTTCATCGCGATTTCAGCAGAAATATAGCCCTTATCTCCAAATAACTTCCCAATAATTCCGTGAGACAACTTTTCA
>JAGVDZ010000072.1 GCA_020058465.1 Parachlamydiales bacterium
GTTAAAAGAAGCCATCCGCTGGGCTGCTGAACTCACTCACACTCCTAAATCAGCTCTCTACCGTAAAGTCCATATTGATTCTAAAGAATGATCCTGGCAGGGAAAAAGATCTTCCAAAGAGCGTCGAAAATGAACATCGACCCAATGGTGAATATCTGAGACAGTGCATGGAATCGGCTCATCACTACGATCTGTCAATGAACGGATCCAAAACTTTCCCACCTCAGACGGATCAAATCGAAGGACCACTTTCATCGCTCCTTGATGGAGGCAAAACTCTCTTGGTGGCAGTCCCCCGTAGTATTGCCCAATGACAACGTAAGGGGGACGATGAGACTTCAGTAGGGAAACACCATCCCAAGGACATGCCCCTGATAGATGAAATATATGATCCAGGATCGTCGGCCATACATCGATGTGAGAACTAACTCCAGGCACCTGTTGAGGATGTAGCGTCCCTAGTTGCAGCCAAAGAGGCACCTCTGTCTGTTCTTGGACGAGATGAGACCCATGAAACAAGTGCCCCTTCTCGAAAAACTCCTCCCCGTGGTCTCCCACCACTGCAATCACAGCGTCTTTTTCATATTGGACTTGATAGAGAAAAGCCCCAAAGAGACGATCGATACAAGCTACAGCATTACGATAGCGATTCCAAAGAGATTCCTTGATACTGGATGTCACCCACGGCGAAAGGGCCCAAATGGGGTGTTTAGCTTCGATGAATGAAGGCGTTCTCGATCCCCAATCATAAGGGAAATGGGTCCCGTCCCAAAAAAAGATAAACACCTGGCCCCGATGCCACTCAGGATGCTCGCCTCTTTGCCTAGTAAACCAGTCCAACGTCGCCACATCGGCATTGGCTGTCCCTCCGAGCAAAGAAGCACTCATATGAACCTTATCATCAATCAAACAACAATCGGGGCCAAAAAGCAGCGTGTCGATGTGGTAATGACGAAAATCCGCTGCCCCATACACATGAATGGTATAGCCTTGTTTTTTGAGAAACGTTAAGGGTAGGCTCCCTTGATTCTCCTCCTTGCCACGACAGTTTGCCCACTTTAGAGGTAGTTCAGCATGGAAGAGAGAAAACCAAGAGATGGGCGTTGCGTTGCCACTTGCCAACGTAATTTCAGAATGGGTGGTTGCCTCTCGAAACTGCGATAAGTAAGGAGCCCACTTAGGGTCGATAGCGCTACACCGCAAACTTTCGATCACAAAAAGATAGATATTGGGAAGCTCGAGGCGGGGCTGAACAGGAACAGACCTCAGGGCTCGGTGATCTGCAGACTTCAAAGACCTAGGTCCATCGTTGAACGAAATCGAAGAACAAATTGGAGTGAACGGAGTTTGTTTCCACGGTAAAAGCTGTCCCACTTTCACATAGGCATGAAAAGGAACTAAGTTCCGATAGGACAGATCGACCAACGAAAGGCTCAAAGGGATAAAAAAAATCCCCATCCCCATCCAGTAGAGCTGTTTTGACGAACACTGATATGAAACTCTCAACCGCGTATAGAGCTCATAGCCCATCCAAGGACACATGAGTAGCAGGAAAGCTGCAAGCACCCAGGCCCAGAGAGGAATTCCAGAAGCCTCTAGGAAGAGGATGATTACCTCTTTATATTCTTTGACAATAAATAACTTAAAAACCTCCAAGAGGGGTAAGTCTAACAATCGATAAAGAAAAATATCGACCCACTGCAGACATAAAAGCCCACTGATGCCGGCCCAATAGACCCGGAAGAACCACCCCCGCGGACAATAGCTCCCCAACCATGCGATCAGTACAATTTCCCATGTCCACTGCCCTAGAACATGCAAGGACATGGCTAGGCGAGCGGCTCCCCCGAGAGTTGTTTGGCTTAACATATTGAAGGTGCACCCCAAGAAGAGGATCAGCCAAAATGCTAAAAAAAACACATTGATTGGCACAAAACAATCAGTGTAGAATGTTTCTCCGATCTTCTTGCCCCATCATCGAGGCAAGTCCTTTCTCTCTTTAACAAACCAGGGGTGCCCGTGTCTACCTGTCTGTCACACCGCTCAGCTTCTTGGATCTCGCAGTTTGATCTTTTCTTGTTCGATCTAGACGGGACCCTTGTCGACACAGAACCTCTCCACCACCTTGCCTACCTGGAAGCCCTCGATCAAGAAGGGGTCCATTGCAATTGGGATTTTCAGACATTTTGCTCTATTGCTCACCAAGGAGCAGACCATCTAAAAGAAGCCATCGCAACCCAATTTCCAACACTCAAGACCCCCTGGCCCTCTTTTTATAAGAAAAAACAACATACCTACGATGGTATTGTCCGAAGCAGTCCAGTGACCACTTTACCTGGAGTAGATTCTTTACTAAAAACCCTCCAGAGCCATCGATGTTCCATAGCCGTCGTCACCCATTCTAAGCAAGAGCATGTCCTTGCCATTCGCCATCACGCCCCCCTTCTCAATATGATCCCTACCTGGATCACAAGAGAAGACTACTTGAATCCAAAACCTGCCCCTGACGGGTATCTACATGCTTTGAAAACACTCCAAAGTCGACGTGCCATTGGCTTTGAAGACTCTAAAAGAGGCTTTATGTCCCTCTTAGCCGCTCGGGAACTTGTTTTGCCTACCCAAACTCTTCTCCCAGTATGGGTCCATCCAGAGTTGCAAGACGCTGCCCCTCACCTACATCTAAAGTCGTTCGAAGAAATTCATGATCGAATGGACCAATACTTGAAACGCTCTTGTCCCTAGGCCCCCTTTTTGCTATTCTCAAGCGACATGTTGAGGCGTCCATACCGGGATGTTTTCTTGTCTCAAGAAAAGCCGTCTCTGCCAAATGGCTCAATGTGAATGTATACACAAATGAATTCAAAATTTGGGAATTTGACAGGGAGGTAGCTTGGGATTCATCTTTCTGAAGCAGCTAAACTTAAAAAGTTTAGCGATACAAGAAAGGTGAATTCCAAGCGTCACCGACACTGTCAAAAAC
>JAGVDZ010000004.1 GCA_020058465.1 Parachlamydiales bacterium
AAAACCATTGAGAGTGTCGCAGACCTTCCAGATGAGATAAAGCAACTCGTTTTAAATAGGAGTTTGTCTAACATCGGTAAGACAGCTGAAGGCCAAAGGGTAAAGGCAAAAGATGATTATTTAAGGATGGGCAGGGGAAGCAGCGGGGGTTACGCTGGAGTTTTGCGCGATATCAACCGCTCTCAGATGGAGCAAGCTGGAAACGCATCGATGCAGAGCATGATTGATGAAGTGAATCGCAGGTATGAAGAAGCAAAGGCTGTTAGAGCAATGGATCTTGAAAATGAGAGATTTAAGACAGGCCTTGAAGATACCGCTATCACTAGAGACGCTGCCGAAGCCGAAAAAGCATATCAAGCAAAATACGGACAAGCTCAAGACTTGATAAACAATGAATTTAATACAAAGGCTTTCAACTCTGGTGAGGTTGCTAATCAGGCATCTAGGGAGCAAGCGGGAATAACGCAAGGCATGAACTACTTGGGGCAGGGTAGCACGTATGGTCTAAACCTTCAGCAGTTAGAGAATAAAAAACCGCTTAATCAAAATATAGTTGGTCACAAAACAGACAGCTCAGCGTCGTTGCCAAGTAATTTTGGTTTTCAGAATCCCGCTCAATCTTCTTCAGACTCTGGCTGGCAAGGTCAAGGCGGGACAGTGTCGAAGTTCGGTTCTGGGATGTCTGCTTCAGTCCCAACATATCAAAAAACTTACAGCCCCGTAGCTTCGACTTTGACAAATAATAAAACGCCATTCGTGCAAACTAAAAGCAGCCCTGGAGTTGGGATGAATTACCCGAATATTCCTGCCGGGCAGGGCGGAACAATCAGGAAACCGGTTGCATCAAATGCACGAGGTCAGGCAGCTCAGAAACTTCTAATGGGGGCAAGATAATGGTAGACGCATCTAAAATATTGGGGGCAATTTCTGCGCTTATGGGGGCTTACCCGAATTATAAAAAGCAGCAGCGCGCAGATGACATGGAAGAGCGTAAACTCCAGATTCAGGAGTTTGCGGCAACGAACAAAGAGCCTTCTTCTGGTATCTCGAATATCAAGTTTCTTGAATCGAAATATGGGGCCCCTCTGGAGCGTAGTGAGGCAATGGGTTTGCTTTCTCCCGCTGGGATGGCTCCTGCACCGTATAGAGCGTTTGAGCAAGACCCAGACCAATACAAGAAGTTTGTAGATTTGAGTAAACCTGAACGGCCAAAACTTGATCTAGGTGGGGGCAGCCCTAGCCCATCCGGTCGCCCACTCATTCAGGCCCCACAACCGAACGAGCCGAGAAATGAGCAGTCAACTCCTGCTTATACTCCAGAGCAGCGTGATGAGGGAATTACTGGGGCAAGTGACGCTCCGAATGCAGGACAACCGACAAAAGTGAGAATGAAATTCAACCCTGCAACCGGAACAGTTGACCCAATTTCTGAAACTCCGATGAAAATCAAACTAGAGGATTTATAAAATGCCACCTGTAGAAATTGAAATGCCAGATGGGACCATTAAAACTTTTTCAAGTTTGGAAGAAGCAAAAGACTTTAAAAATGCTTTAATGAGCGACCCTTACACTGGCGGAGCTTTGCAGATGTCAGGTGGTGACACCGGTCTTGCTAAAGACACGTTGGATATTGTGAACAAGGGTTTAGAAGCTCAGTCAAAAGCTCGCGATTTAGAAGGTCGCTCTCCTACTGAAACAGTCGAAGAAGGATTAAACATGCTTGAGAAGCAGCTTTCAGAGATACCGCGAGGGGAGAGGGGTATTTTGGCAAAGGGTAGGGGGATTTTTGAATATGGGAAAGGCCTTGCTGGCTATAACCCGAATGTTTCGACGTATCAGGACACTAGGAAGGCTTTTTCTAGGCCGCTCATTAAGTTTCTGGGAGAGAAAGGTGCTTTATCTGGGCAGGACGTTGAGGCCGCTGAGGGTCTTCTCCCTCCTCCATGGAGCACATACGAAGAAGCAAACAAAAAGTTTGATTCAATCAGAGAGTTGACCGGAATAAAACGCCGTCCGCTCATTCAGGCTCCTAAACAAGGCGGGAATATTGAATAATGGCACCATCACCCCCTTCACAATCTGGCGTTGTCGTTGACTATGGCACTCATGAAATTGAATTTCCAGATGAGGACTCTGCGCGGAAGTATTCGGCGCAGTTTGCAAAACAGACCGCGCCTCTTGTTGGCCCTATAGAAGTATCAAAGCCTAAAACTCCTGAAATTCCTCATGGAATTCCTCAAATTCCAGCAACTGCGGAACCCGTCAATCGTCCTAGCATCGGTCAGAAATTATCTTCCGGCGTATTAAATTCTTTTGGTCCTTTGGGGATGGCCGTTGACAATGCAAAACTTGTTTCTGAGCAGCCCATATTACGAAATTTCACCCGTTCCGCTACTGCCGGATTGAGCGAACCTTTAGCGGCTGGGCTTGGCGCACTTGTAAGTAAAGGGGTGCAAGAAGTTGGGTTGATGGATGGGAATAAAACGATAGGCCAGTTTTACGATAGGGCGATGGAGAGACAGCGCGAAGGTTTGAAGAAAATGAAAGAAGAAAGTCCCGTGCAGTCTTTTGTTGGCGATGTTGCGGGGGTTGCGGCTCCGGGTGGGGCTTTTAATAAACTTTATGGTGGAACATCGAAGATAGCTGGAAGAGTCCTTCCACAAGTTGGAAATATCCCAAAGTACGGTCGTTTTGCGATACAGGGCGGTCTTTCAAATATGGGATATGGTGCGATGAACGAAGGCGCAAAAGAGTTGGGTGGAGAAGAAGGAAATTTTAAACCTGGGGAAGATTTTTTGATGGGAGCTGCTTTTGATGCAGGCGGGAGGGCATTGTCAGCTGGGGCAGGGAAAGTTCTGAGTGGCGTCCGTGACATGATCGGTAATTCTGCAATCCCTGACCGTATCCGAGGGTTGCCTGGCATGGGCTGGTTGCGTGACTGGAGAAAGCTGAAGGTTGACAAGGCAAAAGAATCTTTCAATGCTTCTGAGGCTGCGAAACGCGCAGACTATGAAAATGCTAGGAACTCTTTTATCGATCAAAAAGATTTAATTTCTCAAAAAAATGCAGAAGCATCATTGAAAGCAACAGAGGCATATCGAGCAGGGAAACAAGGAGCAGTTGAAACAGCAGGTGGAATCGGTGGGCTTGGTAACAAGTCTAGTGTTGGGCAAAATCTTCAAGATGCCGTTGGGGCTACTTCTAAGAAGGTTTTGGATAACTATAAAAAGGTCGTTGACCCTATTATCGAGAGAAATGGAAACGCATCGATTTCCCCTGAGATTATAAGAAAAAAGATAGTTGGCACATTAAAGATTTTCGGAATTGATGGGAAAGATCAAGCGGCATGGAAGAGAGAATTAAAAAATGGCATTTTTGGGGAAGAGGAAGCTCGAGCACTTGGAAAACTTATTACTTATAGTGAAAAGATTGTTCAAAATCCTACTCTGAAAGAGCTTCGAAGGCTTGAAAGAGCTATCGGGTCATCTGCGAATTTTGGCGGGAAAGATATTACACCTGAAAATAAAATATTTCAAGACGTCTGGCATTCTGCGAGAGACAACGTGCTTGACGCTGTCCAGTCTCTTGCAGGCCCTGAGAAAGCAAAAGGCGTTGATGCGGCTCGGCGTACATTCTTTGAGAAAAACGAAGCCCTTAAGACTCTAAAAGACCTAACAAGGTTTCAACCCGAGCAAGTGATTGGCAGTAAAAAAATGTCAGGTTCTTACTTGGTTGATGCGATAAAAAAGAATCCTGAAATCAAGGATTCTGTTCGAGATGCAGTTTTGAAGGACATAATCAGCAAAAGCCGCACTCCGGTTCAGTTCACGAACGCTATAAACAAATACGAACGAGAGTCTTTAAAAAAGATCTTTGGAGACCAGCTTTTTAAACAAGTCGAAGATGCTGAAAAGCGACTTGTCGAGTCGTTCCGGCCTATGATCCGGCCTCCTAAGACTCCACTTCCTAATTTTAATCAGAAATGGACACCGGGAACAATGCCTCCTGTTCCTGAAAATGCTTTTTATAGAGGAATTCAAAACGCTCTTACTCCCGGAAAAGGGTCAGAGGCATATCAGAAATATATCGCTCCTTTCATGGGCTCTCGCTCTATCCCCGCCATGATTCAACCTAAAGTAGGTGACTCGATATGAGTAAATACGATCAACTTGTTCAGCAGGCATCTAAAAAGTATGGCGTCCCTCTCGGCATAGCTAGAAAACTTGTCATGGCGGAATCTTCAGGGAACCCAAACGCTGTGAGTCCGAAGGGCGCACAAGGTTTGATGCAGCTTATGCCTGGCACAGCTAAAGAGCTCGGCGTCACAGACCCTTTTGATCCGTCTCAGAACATAGACGCCGGAACGAGATATTTAAAACAGCAATATGACCGGTTCGGTAACTGGGAACAGGCTTTATCCGCATACAATGCAGGCCCAAACAGGGTTGCAAAAGGTGGAAAGTTACCCTCCGAAACGCAAGCCTATACAAAAAAAATTCTAGGAGGTGGCAGTATGGCAGCACCTAAAAAAAGTTTAGGTGAATATGATGGGTTTTCGATTGATCCTTCTCTTGATCCAGAAGTTTCTTTACCTAAGCAAGAAAAGAAGAAGTTCGGATTGCAAGATGGCCTTGCCATCGGGTCAGGAGCTCTAGGAGCGATAGCAGCCCTCTTGCAGAAAGAACCCAAAGACAGGAGCTTTAATCCTTTGAGCAGTGGGGGGGGTGGGTCTGCGCCTATTTTGGGTGGGCAATCTTACAACTCAACATCGTTGCAAAAGCAGTACGGTATGAATGTTAATCCATACCAACTGGCCGTTGCTTCACTTTTGAGAGGTTGAACATGGAATCGATAGATTTTGAATCTTTTGAAAAATTGATCGACTTAAAAATGGGCCCTGTGAATACGGAGATTTCTTATATCAAAAAAGGGTTGGATGGTTATACCTGTTCTAGGAAGCCGACGTTATTTTATCGAGGCTATTTCTCTGGAGATCAGCCGAGTCTCAGGCCGAGTGTGCGATTCTAAAGACAGCATTCTACAAATACTTAGGGAAACAGCAGATTCAGCTGAATATGATGG
>JAGVDZ010000031.1 GCA_020058465.1 Parachlamydiales bacterium
CACGACCTTGACTCCAAAGGTGTTGCACGGATCCCGCCTGGAGGGGAGCTGGGTTTGAAAAGGTCAAAGGTGTCTTGCAGTAGGGGGAAAGATGGCGTACGAGGTAGTCTTGGACGCAAGACCATTCTCGCTTGAGCTTGGCACTTTTTTCGAGTTCTTCGCTGGGGCTATCTTGAGGCAAGGTGCCGGCCACGGCTGCTGTTTCAATAGAGAGGTCCTTTTGCATCAAGAGAAGTTCGGGGCTCGCCCCTAGAAAGACTTCAGATGGGTCCATCAGGGCAAAGCAGCAGGCAGAAGGACACCGTTTTTGCAGATGCAACAGAAGATTGAGAGGGTCGATTTTGTGTCGACATAGCAATATAGTTTGGCGAGCTAAAACTACTTTTTCGAACATGCCTTGTTGGATGTTGAAAAGAGCTGATTTGACATGCTGTCTCCACGTTGGGAGGTCGGGGGTATGTCTTGCCTGGCCTACGAGTGGAGGGAGTGGGGATAGCTGTTGTCGAGGTAGATGGGAGATGGAAGAGAGGGGGACTTGGTTTCGATTAAAAGTGAAGACAAAGGGGGTCACTTGGGGAGGGAGGAGCTCTTTGGGATGATCAAAGTAAAGATGCACTTTTGTCTCCTACGTAGAGAGTGACAAATGAGGGGAAGTAAGATCGGTGATAGACTTTTTGAAATCCTTTGAGTCGCATGAGCTCTTTGAAAGAGGTGACAGGGAGAAATGATTCGATCGATTGGTTTAAGTAGCGATAGGCTGTCTTGGAGGGGGATAGCCAAGCACCCACCTTGGGTAAGATCAATCTTAAGTAGGGTAAAATGAGCCAGCGAAGGTAGGCGGGGGGAGGGGCAAACTCTAGGATTAACACTCGACCACCTGGTTTTAACACACGCAATGTCTCGTCGAGTGCAAGAGAGGGGTTTTCTATATTGCGAATGCCGAAAGAGCAGGTGACAACGTCGAAGTGGGCCTTGGGAAAAGGAAGGGCTGTTGCGTCGGCTTCAAGGAATGAAATACGACGGGTGTTTTGGTTTTTTTTACGAGCGATGGCAAGCATAGCAGCTGCCATATCAATGCCGATAGCCTGATAAAAGGGGGTTGGGGTTTTTAGGAGGGCAAAAATTTGATCGCCTGTGCCCGTTGCGATATCGAGAAGCGATAGATGACTTTGCAGCGGCACATGGCGGATCAATCGACGGCGCCATCTTTGGTCCTGCCCCCAAGATAGAATCCGATTCAGTCGATCGTAGGCACCAGCGATCTGGTTGAACATAGCTTGTACCATCTCTTTTTTAGGCAAGCTCATAAGAGGATCCTTTGTGCAATGAACTACGATATAGGGCCAAAAACAAGAAGAACAAAAGACGTCCTTGTTGAGATAGAATGAGGTAAAAATCGCAAGCACCGATCCATAGGAAGGCCACCACGATCGAAAACAAGGCGATAGAAGAAAGGGTGGGGAGGATCTGAAAAAAGGGGCGAATCAAGGAGAGGAGAAACAGTAAAAACAGTCCAAGGGCGATAAGGCCCAACTCTGCTGCGATGTACAAGTAGATGTTATGGGGAGCTGGTCTCATTATGTGAGGGTCTGTTCGGTAAGAGTACATCTGTAGGCCCGTTCCGAAGAAAGGGTATTGTCGGATCACCTCTAGGCTATGTGCTTGGTAGTCCATTCTAGCTTCATTTGAGCTTGTCGCAAGGACACTGGTGCCGATAATACCCCCTCGTTGGCGAAGAGGTCCATAAAACAGCAAACCGTTGATCAAAAGGGTGCTCAATACAAGGCATAGGAGCTGTCTTGCTAGGACAGTTCCTCCAGACAAAACTTGGCGATGGCGTAGGAGGATCAAGAAGAACACTGTGCTTCCCAAGAGCCAGCCGAACAAGGCCGAGCGAGAAAAGGTTAAAATAAGAGCGGTTGCTTGCAGTAGAAATCCGATGGAGATCCCCATTTTCGATCGATTCTGTCGGCAGTTGTGTAGAAGAATGGGGGTGAGGAGTAAAGAAGTGGTGAGCAAACCACCGAGGATATTCGTGTGAGGCAGTGTTCCCTGAGCTCGAAAGAGGTCTTTTGCATGTTGAGAAACTTGAGCCCAACAATCGAAAATCCAGCGGTACCCATCTGGGGAGGGAATGCCCCCTGTAGAGTGGGGAATTTCTCCAAGAAGGCGAAGACCCAAGGGGGCTTGATGAAAGTATTGGGCAATGCCGATGGAGGCTTGGCAGGTGGCTGCTATGTAAAACCCTTGGAGAATCCAGAAGGTCCACCGAGAGGGCCACTTGCTTGCGAAGTAGCTCAGGGTGGCGTAGAAAATAATGGGAGAGGCGAAAGGGATGAGGCGGAAGTAGGCAATAGGGTAGTGGGCAAGGGGAGAGGCTAAGATTGAAATGAGGGCACACAGCCAGAGGGCGACTAGATAGAATGAACTGTTGTGTGTCCAGATCGAACGGGAGTATTTGAACACAACAATAAAGATTCCAAATGCCAAACAATCAGACAGATAAAAGTAGATTTTCTTATCGAAATAATCGGGCAGAATGAGACCTTGAGGGATCAGGGTCAAAGAGTAGTGTCGAAAGAGCTTGTCATATTTATGTTCGATGGGAAAAAGGGCAAAGAGGAGCATCGAAAGCCAAACAAGCCATGGGCTCTTCGATGATGTGAGACGATGTATAGAGGACAAAAGAGGCCGGTTCAAGTTTATACCAAATACCAAGAACAACGTGCAGTTTGGTAGAGCCAAAGAGGGTCTTTATGCCTCCTGAGGAGATGGTGAGCTCAAATAATACCCAACGTCAGATGCTGAATACAACGATGGCGCCAGCGTAACACATCTGTCTCGGGCGCTCCCACTTTAGCAAAGGTCTTTCAAAAAGCTCAACTTGGAAGTTTTAACTTCGATTTTAGAGATGACCTGTTGCGGAGAGTTGCTCGCGCCAAAGTTCGACGTACTCGTCCTTGAGTGACTGGATGCTCGTCTCGATTTCAAGAAGCGCCTCTTCGGTACCATTCGGTTGTGAGCTAAGACCTAGCTGCTCTCGTAGCTGATTTAGTTGGGATAGCATCGCTTCTTCTAGCGATTGTTTACGAAGTAGTGCAGTGATGACGAGAATATTATTGAGATGGGCTATAGCTAACTTGCAGTTCGGGGCTAACACTCTCTTTTCTGTATTATTTAGACTCTCGGGCCCTTCTCTTGGTATAATTGCTTGGGCTGTCGCCTCAATGAAGCATTGGGTTAGCGTAGTAAGAAACGTTTCCTTGGAGGGAAGTGGCTTTAGCAATGGGATTGCTGTAGAAAGGAGATCGAAATACTCTCGTAAATTGTTTTGAAATAACTGGAAGAAGGGGGCTTGTTGATCGATTAGGCAGGTAATCTCTTCTGAAAGAATCCCTGTTATGGGCACAATGGACCGTTGTATCAAAGGAAGAACGGGGGTGTTTTCGTTTGATTTGTAAATTTCAGGAAGGTGGGTGATTCCAAACTGCAGATGCTCGAGTTCTTCACGAGTTCTATCTATATTGAACGTTTGTTCTTCGGGATCTAGACAGCTCTTGTCTATAGTACTGTAGAGGTACGCTTGTAAGAGGGGCTGGTTCTCTGTGGTGTAGGGCACGCTGGTTTTGTCTGTGAGTCGGGTACGGTCGGCTTGCCATTGAACTAGGAACTTCGAGTGGTTGGGTGTGAACAAGGTTGCCTGTACAATTGGAGTAACACTTGCTTCTTGTAGTTCGTCTGCATACATTTCTAACATGTGCGGAGTGATCTTTCCTGAAAGGACGTTATCTATGGTGGGTATTAGGTCTCCGCTGTAAGTGTCGATGGCTGCTGCTGTAGTGGCAAGAAATAGACAATGCACTTGGAACATCAGCGTTGGAAAGGGAGGTAATTCATCAGAATCGTTAGGTGGGACACCTGTCCAAATGTGTTGTAGACTTCGTTGTAGACCTAGTGGAAGCGTTGGGGAGGGGTCTTCTAGGATGAGTTGCCATCCAATGATCTCTCTTAGTGTTTGGGAACAGAGGAGTGCACGGTCGAGAACAACAGAGGTGTCGATTTCAACATTGTCAGACCCAATGATTTTTCGTGCATAGTCTAAGGTATCGAGACAGTCTTTGTCCTCTAAAAGGGTGTTGCAGTACATTTGTAGTATCTGAGCATCATTAGGGCCATTTAGAGATTCGGAGAATAGAGCCTGTTGTAGATGGGTGGATTGATGGGGAGCGTCCGAAGGGACCTCTAGATTATTGCTGATCTGCCTTCTGGTGCTTGGGCCTTGTCCGTTCAAGGGGGAGGAGCATGGAACCGTTGCCTGCGCGGATTGGTTTGATGGAGGGGGAGGGATGGTGTTGGAGGATGTGGGCGGCTGCAATGGTCTGTTAGATGGCTTTGGGGGTATGCAGTGGGCAAGAGCCCAGTGGCCCAGTTTAAAAGCGGCATATAAGATGTTGCCTATGATCGGAATCAACAAAAGGGCGCATAGGATGTAACTCTTTTGTTGAATCAGAGAGTGGTAAGGATTTTGTTTAATTTGTTCGGCGCTCAGGGTTGGGATGAGGAAGTATTTATCCCAAATTGCCCTGCCGTTGATCAAGGTACTGGCAATTGGGGTGAAATCAAGAGTTTGATATAAGTGAGGTGAGTAGGAATAGATTGATGCCATTGACAAAGTCCCTGTTTTTCAACAAGATTATAATTCATCTTAACTAAATTTGTCAGCAGTAATGCATAAATCCAAATTATCTATATTACCTACCATTTTTGGTAGGAGGCGGGATCAAACACAATCCACCCCCGATCGCTCTAAACAAATGAATTCCAAGCGTCGTCGACACTGTCAAAAAACTTTTGAGTTCATTTGTGTATAAAAGCCGAATCCCCGGAAAAGGGGAAATGTTCATGATACTGGACGCCCAGACGTTCGTAGCATGGAAGGAATCAGAATCTCTTGACAGTAGGTCCTACAAGCTACTTTAAAATTTTGAGGCCCTTTAAGCCAAGACTCTACAGCCAAAAGACGATTTTTTGAGTCCGTTTCTATACCAAGTGCCTTTAGCTTTGGTATAAAATCTTCCCCTAGGAAATTATCGGATTTATACCTTTGATAGTAATCTTCTAGATCACGTTGTAGATTCGTTTGAATTACGGGATACTGAGGGGTCAATTCTTCTTTTAGATTTTGGGCCGATTGGAG
>JAGVDZ010000059.1 GCA_020058465.1 Parachlamydiales bacterium
AAAAAGTTTAGCGATACCAAGAAAGGTGAACTCCAAGCGTCGCCGACACTGTCAAAAACCAACTTTTGAGTTCATTTGTGTATATCCCTAACGACGAAAAGCTTCTCTCTCCATCTGCCGACAGAGCCTTTTCACACAGCGGAGCTGCTCCGGACGAAGATGGTGTAGCATCAAAAGACAATCGCTATTCTTGGTGAATGCCGCCTTGGTCCAGTTAGCTGACCCCATGACCAAAGTATGATCATCAAAAAGAGCCATCTTATGATGAAGCAGCTTTTTACCCACACTCTGTACCACTTGAATGCCCTCCTTTTCCAAGCGTTGAACAGTAGAAAGACTCGAACCCAGCGCCGCATAGCGATCGATCAATACCAGAATCTGAATGCCCCTTTGGTGCGCTTCGATCAGCGCTTCTTCCAAAACTGGATGGGTGAACGTAAAAAGGGCACACACAATACTTTTTTGAGCCATCCTTATTTGCCGCTTCAATGCAGCTAGAGCTTGTCCTTTGGAATCAGGAGAAAGCCAAAGATCAACAAGCTGTCCACCTACGAGAGTCTGTAAATGTCCGGGGGCAGTGGGGCCCTTTGCTTCTAAAAATTGAGCCAGTTTAGGCGACTGCAAGCCGATGACGAGGTTGTCGTGGTGTAGTAAAGAGGCCTGAGTGAAATTAGACGAGCCTAAAAAGACCATCGAATGATCTACAACAAGAACCTTTTGATGTAACAGGCCAGAAAGAGCAATAGGTGTTACATCGCCTCCACGAAACAACGACGTCAAATCCTTAGTCCCCTTTGGATCGTAATAAAGGCGCATCGAGACCCCATCCTGCTCTCGGCGCACCAATGTCTGAAGAAGTGTTTGGTCAGAAATACCATACATGGTCAGGTAAATGGAATGCTTGGCTTTTTGAAGGGCCCGAATAAAGACTAAAGAAAGATCATCTCCGACCTGGCGAGAGTAGAGCTTAGGCGGCATCTCTGGCTTCGGCATAGAAGGACGAAGTGATGCAACAACAAAAGCAAGGGCCAAGAGAGTCAGAAGGAGAAGAAAAAGGGGAAATCTCCCCTTCTTCGGCTTCGAGACAAGGTCTAGTCGAGGTGGGCTACCCTTTTTTGACCTCACGTAGGACGGCATCGACACCTCTTTTATCCATCGTCCTCAACGCTGCCGCTGAAAGGCGAAGTGTCACAAACCTTTTCTCACTTGGAATCCAAACCCGCTTTGAAAACAAATTCGGCAAGAAACGGCGCTTTGTGCAGCCAGTGATCTTAAGGCCAATCCCTTTTTTCTTTTTCGCAATGCCTCTAAGGGTATACTTCCGCCCTTTAGAAGAACGCTTTTTCGTAACGACACAAGTTCTAGGCATAACCCTTCCGCTTCTCACTTTAGACAAACTTCTTCAAACCCCCGAACCCCTCGGTGGGAGAGGGGCCATCCTACCAAAATAGCCCGTTCCAAGCAACTCGAAATCTCAAAGCTTTTGTGTCTGATATCCGATCTCACCTTCTTTAAGTAGAAGGGCTACTTTTGTATAAGACACTACCCGCTCTTCCAAAATAGCCTTGGAAAGAGGGGAAATGACCTCCTGTTGGATTAATCTCTTGATAGGGCGAGCCCCAAAAAGGGGATCATACCCTTTTTTAGCCAAGTATTCTGCCGTTGGAGCATCCCACGTAAGCTGGATATGTCGATCTTGAAGTCGACTTGCCACCTGCCCAAGCTGAAGACGGACAATCTCCCCTACTTGCTCTATTGAGAGGGGAGAAAAGGGGAGGATTTCATCGATCCGGTTCAACAATTCGGGTCGAAAAGCCTCTCTTAACGAGGGAGTAAGGACCTCTAATAGAGATTTTTTGTCCCATCCCCTTTTTTGCCCTTCCATCTTTTTTATCAAAATATCGGACCCTAAGTTTGAAGTCATAATGAACAGGGCATGTTTACAATTCACTTTACGTCCTTTCCCATCTGTCAAATGCCCTTCATCAAAAATTTGAAGGAGGACATTAGCAACGTCAGAGTGTGCTTTTTCCATCTCATCGAGAAGGACGACAGAATAAGGCCGTCTTCGAAGCGCCTCCGTAAGCTGCCCCCCTTCTTCATAGCCTACATATCCTGGAGGAGACCCAATGAGACGCGAAACATTGTGCTTTTCCATATATTCTGACATGTCGAGTCGAATGATCGCATCGCTGCGGTCAAATAGCAGCTCAGCCAACGCCTTGACAAGCTCAGTCTTGCCCACCCCCGTTGGTCCTAGAAAAAGGAAGACGCCGAGAGGCCTTTGGGGGTCATTGAGACCTGCTCTCGATCGACGAATCGCCTCTGCAACCGCCCCAATCGCAGCAGGCTGCCCCACCACCCTTTTGGCCAACGATTCTTCTAAGTGCAGCATCTTTTTAGCTTCAGTCTCCAACATCTTCTCGACAGGAATCGAAGTCCACTTGGCAATAATCTGGGCAATGAGATCTTTATCAACTTCTTCTTTTAAAAGGCGTTGATCCAAAGTCTTGAGCCGTTCTTCAGCTTCTTTGAGCTTGGCTTGGACAGCAGGGAGTCCACTATATCGAATTTCAGCCACCTTATTGTAGTCGGCCCTTCTTTCAGCTTCCTCCTCTTGGAATTTGAGTTTCTCAAGGAGGTCTTTTTGTTGCTTCACCTCCTCGATCCACCCCTTTTCTTTCTGCCAAGCTCCTTTTAAGATGGACAAGTCCTCTTGCAACTTTGCCATCTTTTGATCCACCTCTTCCACCTCTTTCAAAGCTGACGAAGTACCTTCGCCTTTAAGGGCCTCTTTTTTCACCAAAAAAGAGGCGAGCTCTCTTTCTTTTTTGTGAATGGGTAAAGGCAATGAACCAATCTGCATCCGAATTAAGCTCGCCCCTTCATCAATTAAATCAATCGCCTTATCAGG
>JAGVDZ010000145.1 GCA_020058465.1 Parachlamydiales bacterium
ACGACGCTCTTCCGATCTCGCCTGCATCACTCGACTTTCTAAGTTAATAAATTAACTTAGAATTAAGTATTAATTATTTGTTGTTGAATCCATTCAATCTTTTTGGGAGTTTCTTTTTGTTTAATGTTTGTTTTGACGGCCCCTGTTTTAGGCTCCATTCGAAATTGTCGGCTTGCCGCTTTGTCTCCATAACCAATTGAGATGGGCGATCCCTATTCTCAATCTTGGATGCCAAACTGACAGCCTCCCCCAAAAAGGGCTTTTGGTCTGGGGCTACCGTCCATTGTAGGGAACTCATCTGCTGTTCAATATTGTCCATCCGAATTTGCAGCTGTGAAACCTGGTCGGACAAGAGCCAAGCTCTGTAATTCAGAGAGTTGAATTGCTGCTGTAGTGAACTTAACGTATTGTCTTCTAAAGACTGTATGTCTCGGCGCAAGGAGTCTTCAATCCCTGTCAAGGCGTCACTGAGAAAAGAACAAGTTCCCAGTAGATCAGAAGACCTCTCTAACGGAGGGAGACCGTCGATCGAACTGGGGAAGTCATCCCCTGCCGAAGCTTGGTTCGACCCATTTGAACTTGGCTCACTAGGCGATGGGACTCTCTCCGTAGGCGGTTGCAATGGCCCAGTCCCATCTAAGCTCAAAGTCGTTACATTGCTATCTCCACTCGGTAATGTAGCTCTTGGCTGAGTTACTGGGACATCTCTTAAACAATCGGGTATTGTCGGGAGGAGGCTGTCAAAACCGTTGCCTGGCCCATTAGATGCCGAAATCAGGCTCGAACAGGTATCCACTTTGCCTAACTGAGAATCATCGGATCGCTTAGTCATCCCAATACTTAAAGAATGCACCTGATGCAAGGGCTTAGGGTATGCCAACGAGACAATCCAAGAAATTGCAGTCACCCAAGCTACAATCCATTGACAGCAGCAGATCCAAAGTTGGCATATAGCTCGGTCAATGCCAGATCGAGTCAACAACAACTTGTCACGATAGAGAGTCGATTGCGCTCGAATATCGGCAAGCACCACCTGCAAAGAACTCACCATTGTCATACCACCTCCGTAATATCAAACCGGGAGGGGAGTCTACTCCAAGATAAAACTCTTGTCATGAGATCTTCCTCCGATCACAGCTCCTTTTGTTTAAAAAGAGAATGGCTTTTCCAAACGTAAAAAGCATACAAAGTAACGACGAACGTATATACCACGTTAAGCCAAACTGCCGAGGTAAATTGGTTGAGAAAAGGGCCGTGGGTCCTTTGAAAAAGGACGCTACTCAGAGCTAAAAAAACCGCTGAAACAGTGTTCCAGACCGTTGCAATGGTACCAATCCCCTCGCCTGTTTGATGTGCGGGAAGCTTTTCATTCGCCAATGTCACTCCAGCAAGGTTTCCAAAAGCCCAATTCATCCCTAAAAACATAAACGGGATCAAAAGACCAAGCGAAGAGGTGTTCGCCGAAAAGGTAAGGTGACATCCCATACCTATCAACCCTGCCACCATCGAAAGAATCAAAATGTTGGCAAGGCTCAAAATACGACGTAACCACTGAAATGAAAAGGAAGCTATCACCTGGGTCATCGGAATCACACCTGTCCAAACTCCCAAAAGAAGAGGGGGTTCCTGTTTGATCGTATGGAGGTAAAGAGGGTCAAAAAATAAAAAAACACCCGAAACAATCCCAGCCGTAGCGCAACTTAAGATCGATAGGCGCAGCTCCGGTACGATGAACATCTTGTGGTTGAAAATAGGTTGTGAGCTCCGGCAATCAAAGATGATCAGCCCAATTAAAATCACCGGCCCTACGATCAGAGTTGCCCAACCCAAATGACTTTGTCCTGCTGTTTCGGCCGTCTCGACAATGCCGTACAGCATGGCCCCAAGACTGACGATAAAAAGGGCAAAGCGTTTCCAATCAGGGTGGATCGATTTAGGACGGTCAGGAGCCACTAAGCTGAAGGAACAAAGGATCAATCCAATGGCGATGATAGGCAGATTCACCCAAAACACCCATCTCCAACTTAAAAAATGAACCAAGATCCCCCCGATCAGAGGCCCGACCGCAAGGCCTAAACCTGTCGTCATCCCCCAGTAGCTGATGGCGGAAACTCTCTCTTCTTGAGGAAAAACATCTGAGAGCGCTGCCACTGAGATAATGAAAAGGATCGAAGCCCCTATCGCCTGTAAGCCTCGAAATAAAATTAAAGCCTGGATCGTGGCTGCAGATCCTCCACCGATAGCCCCGACGGCAAACAACAAAGAGCCGATGTAGAAAATCTTTTTTTTCCCAAATAGATCCCCGAGTTTGCCCACAAGAACCATGGTCATTCCTAGGATCACAGAGAAAATACTACCTACCCACTGCAGCTGCAACACAGAAGGGTTGAGGTCAGCCTTGATATAAGGAAGAGCCGCAGCCACAATCGTGGAATCCAAAAAAGCAGTGAACGCAAGAAGACAGACCCCGACAAGGGCCACCCACTTAAACCGATAAGGGTTTGAGTGAAGATTATAGGAAGGCAGAAAGGACCCCTTTTTCCGACCTCATACCAACTTCAACAAAAAAGAGATAGCCGAGAGATCAAATTATTTCAGACAAGGTAGAAGAAGAAGAAGAGAGCTTAAAAGCCTCCATGCTGGTTAAGATCTCATACACCTTTTGAATCACTCGCAGCCGTTGACTCTCTGCAAAGAGCCAGGGCATAGAAGCTCCTAACTCCGGCAACATTTTTGCAACAAACCAATCTTGGAGAGACTCCTCATTCTGATAGCACCTCCAGGCATGCATAGCAAGAAACCTAGCTAAAGTCTCTTCAAAAGCAGTTTTCTTCTGCGGTGTCTTCTTTTGGAAAACAGGTAGAACCACAATGAGTGGCAGGTCTTTGAGTTGCGCACAGAGCCCCACCAAAGCCTCTGGTGAGACATCGTTTGACTCTGGCGAGCCGCATGGCTCGATCAAAAGGTCTAATCTTTCCTCTCCCTCTTGAATCACAACCCGTGGCTCCCCAACTTCAAGGGAGACTTCACAAGACTTTAAGTTCGGAACTGGGCGAGTCGACGTAGGCCAAAACAGACTTCCATCTGGAATCGGACAACGAAGAACATATCCCTCTCTTGGGGACCTCCCCTTGAATCTAAAGCTCACCGCAGCCCAAAAGGCCTCTATCTGCACAGGTTCTTGCAAATATTTAGTGAGAAGAACGGTACCAGAACCTCCTAACAAAGTTGTGAACCCCTGGGAATCGTTTGCAACTCGATGTGTCGTCTGGAGATATGCACAGCTTCGTCTAAGTACTGTCATATCCGGGGCTAATTGTTGGGTCTGATACTGACACAACTGTCTTCGTAGCGGCAAGAGCTGGGGTTTTATTGAAGGTATCTCAAACAAGATCTCTGCGATTGCACTAGGTTCCACGCGGGCCAGCTCCGCCTCAAGCGACCCCGTAAGAAGCGTCAGGCTCGGCGGCTCTCCAGAAACCAATGCACTAGGTTCCACGCGGGCCAGCTCCGCCTCAAGCGACTTCGCAAGAGGCGCTGGGCTTAGCGACTCTCCAGAAACCAATGCACTAGGTTCCACGCAGGCCGGCTCCGTAAGAAGCGTCAGGCTCGGCGACTCTCCAGAAACCAATGCCCTATTCGATAGAACAGAGTCTACACGCACTCTCATATTGGAATTTGGCAACATTAATGGCAAGGCCTCCGGAGACGTGTCTGGTATTGACACCACATGAACTTTGACGACCGCGGAAGGAGGGTGAGAAGCTGCCCAAATCCAAAGATTGATCAAAGCCCCTAAGACAG
>JAGVDZ010000096.1 GCA_020058465.1 Parachlamydiales bacterium
CTGACAGCTGTCTTTACAATAGACACAAAAGACATGGTAAACCAATTATTTTTAATATATAAATAATTTACAAAAAAACCAATTTATGTAAATAAAAAACAATATTTTATTTAGTTTTATAACTCACCACTTTGACACTTGGAATTTGATCTATACTGCACGCAGCTTGGGCCAGGCTTCGCCTGCACCTAAGAAGCTAAACTTAAAATGGTTCCAAATTTTAAATTCATTTATGTATAACGCTTGCTTTTGTACTAAACTCGTGCTAATATCTACCCCTCAATTCAAGGAGACATTAACATGTCTGTTCGTCTCTTCGATCGTGATGGTAGGCCTGCTGCAGGACTCTATCTTGCGGAAGCTGGTGTCGGTGCTCTTGTACTGACCTCCATACTCCTTGCAGGTGGCTCGAAAGTGGCTATCCTAGCTTCTGCAGTCATGCTCGTAGCTTGGCTTGTTTTGTACTACATGTTGGACTCCAGAAACCGCCGATCATCTCAAGATGGGACTGCTGGACTTTTGCAGCGAAATGTCACACAAAACACCCCCACTTCAGACCCTGTGGTTGTCGTGAGCAAGCTTCTCCCTTGGGATAAAATCGAGCCTCTCTTTAAAGATCTCCATCTTAAAGTAGCGCAACCTCAGCTCACCGAGACAGATAGGTACACAGGTTCCATCGTCGATCTAGCCAAAGCGCTGATAGAGCATATCAATACACAGACAGTTCAAGATCGAAACTCAGTTGAGATCACCCTTAACTCATTAGGTAACCAATGGTCCTACATGAACATGGTCCTTTCCCCCCTTAATCAACAAGCAAATGAAATGGGCAATGCTCAGTACGAATCGAGTAGGGCCATCGTGTACGTGCTCGAGACACTGCAAAAGGGGCACTTTATCCAGAGATTCTCGTCCCCTAAATCGAGCTGCTATAAGATCCAAATCTAAACCTGAATCTCAACAGTCCGAAAGGATTAATATCATTCGCTAGAAATAAATTCATAAATTTATTTCTAGCGAATGGTATAAGTAGAGGCGATCGTGATCAATTGACGCATCGCTGCAGGGAGAGCTTCAATGATATCGGACGCAATAAGGCTGTAAGAAGACCTCCTCTGGGCTGCCTGTTTGCCAGCTAAACTGTGGATGACAATCCCTAAAAGGGCCCCCTTTTCAGAATCTAGGCCTTGCGCTAGTAAAGCTCCAATGACGCCAGCTAAGACATCCCCAGAACCTGCCGTCGCCATCCCAGGGTCACCCAGCGCTACAAAACAAGTTGCAGCGTGAGGACGAAAGAATTTCGTCACAGCCCCTTTCAAGACGACGTAAACTTGTCTTTCATTCACGAAGTGTTGCGCTCTCTCCCAGAGTTCCGTCTCATGTTGAGTGTCGGTTTGCAGGAGTGCTTTCAGCTCTCCCTCATGAGGGGTCAAAATGCTTTGAGGTGGATACTTCAACTGGGGGTGAAGGGCCCCTGCATCCACGACAACAGGAGCGGATATAGCCTGAATCCTTGCCTGCAATACCGCAAAGTCAGAAGTCAAACCAGGTCCCACTAAAAAAGCATCTGCTCTGCCCCTTTCCTTCTCCCACAGGGAGGGGGGATCAAATGGGTGCACGATCAACTCTGGCATTTGAGGAAGAATAGGGTCATCTTGAAAAATCTTAACTATCCCAGCCCCTGTCCGAAGAGCAGCTCTTCCAGCAAGCTCCGACGAGCCCGAGTACAATTTGGATCCCATCCAAGCAACAAGATACCCAGCTTGGTACTTGTGCCGCACTGGGTCGATGGACGGCATCCACCTACATACTTCTCGTTCTGTGATCCAATACCCCTTGCGACAAGAAGATCCATGAGCTTGTTCTTCTAAGTGTGGGGGCAGGCCGAACGAAACTACCTCCAAAGATCCTGTATGCCTCCATCCTTCAGTGGTCAAAAGACCTATCTTGGGAAACCCTACAGTCACCGTCATTACAGCTTGAACGCCCCCTTGAGCCATCCGACCTGTGGTCCCATCGAGACCTGAGGGAAGGTCGATCGAGATCATCCGAAACTGCCTCTGATGGCAAAGAACGATGGCCTCCTGATAAGAACAAGAAAGCTCCCCTGCAAAGCCAGTTCCTAAAAGACCATCGATACACCAACTGTGCAAAGGTACTGTCGAAAGATCGGCCACAACCTGGCCTCCTCGATCGAGGAACTGCTTTCGGAAATGGCGAGCTACTGGACTTACAGAGTCGCCAAGCTCAAATGCTTTGACCTGCCAACCTCGCCCAAGAAGAACGATCCCTACGACCCAAGCATCCCCCCCATTATTGCCCTTGCCCACCAAGAGAAGGGCTAACTGAGGATGGCTCTCTCTACAAAGGACCTCTGCCACCCCCGTACCCGCCTGCCACATGAACTCTTGTTCAGAACAGCCCTCTTCAATGGCCCTGTGCTCGAGAGCTCGAAGAGTCTCCGATGTAAGGATCGGTATCCAGTCCCTTTCAAGATCCCTCATAGATGCTCTTGTTTCACCGTTCTTTGTAGCAAAGCATCGACGGCATCTCTAGGATTGAGCTCCTCATAAATAATCCGATACGTGGCCTCGGAGATCGGGATCGGGATGTTGTACTTTTGCGCCAACTCCATCGCCGACACACAAGAATAAATCCCTTCTACAGCCATCCCAATTTTTTGCCTCGCCCCCTCCGGAGAAAACCCTTCAGCTATGAGGCGACCAAACCGATAATTACGACTTTGCACCGACATACAAGTGACACAAAGATCCCCCATGCCAGACAGCCCATTGAGAGTTTCAGGATGAGCTCCTTTGGATAACGACAACTTCC
>JAGVDZ010000087.1 GCA_020058465.1 Parachlamydiales bacterium
GCCTCTTCTGTCGAGACATTAGATGCTGTGGATAACTGGAGTTATATCCTGATGAAAGATGGGGTGATGGGATGGGTTCCTTCTTCAACATTAACCCCTTCTACATCGCTCGGGAGCCATGTCTACTTCGTTCCCGTCAAGTCTTTGTTTGCCCATGTGTACCGAGAGCCAAACATTAAGTCTAGGGCTCCTTTGATGACCCTTCCCCACGGGGCCAACGTACCCTTGAGTTCAGACAGTTGTGAGGAAGTAGATTGGGCGCGTGTCTGTCTCTTATCAGGGGGAGAGGGGTGGATTCAAAGTGCTGATTTAAAATGGGATTCATCACCTAAAAGTGTAGAGCAGATGCTCCAGTTGAGTCTTCTTTTCCAGGGGTTACCTTATACTTGGGGAGGCACTTCTTCCTATGGTTATGATTGTTCAGGATTTGTGCAGATGTTGTTTCTGGAAATGGGGATACAGCTTCCTAGAAATGCAAAAGATCAAGCGGCATCGGATCTTTTGGTGTCGGTGAGCAAGGAAGATTTAGTGCCGGGTGATTTGGTGTTTTTTGGATTAGAAAGAGTGTCTCATGTGGGGCTTTATCTTGGAGAAGGGCTCTTCATCCATTCAGGAGTACAAGGATCCCCTCTTCTGAGGGTGGATCGGTTAGACCAGACTCCCTATGTTTGGATGTGTGGCCGCAGGTTGGGTATATCGAAGCTGCCCTAAAAAACTGAAGGTGAGGTTTTTTGAGAGGTTGATTGGGCAGTTGCCTTCTGGTAAAATCCTCGGCAAGATTTCGGTTGTTTTATGATGCATAGTTTAGCTCCATTGGTGCAAGTCTTGAAAGAAAGGGGGCTGTGTGAGCAGGTAAGTCACCCCCTTGAAACAATAGCTTTGAGATCGCCTCTGAGGGGATATATCGGGTTTGATCCGACGGCACCGAGTCTTCATTTAGGCAACCTTTTAGGGGTGACTATTCTCCGCTGGGTGCAAAAGATGGGTCATATCCCTGTGATCCTCCTTGGAGGGGCAACGGGTCGTATCGGAGATCCTTCCGGCAAGTCTTACGAGAGACCCATCTTATCCGAGGAGACTTTGACTTCTAATATCAGTTCTTTGCGCTCTTTTTTCGATTGTTTCTTTGGTCGCTTTGATGGCCCCTCTCCTTTGATTCTCGACAACCAAGAGTGGTATCAGGGCATTGGTGTCATCGACTTTTTACGGGATGTGGGCAAGCACTTCCGTGTGAATGTAATGCTGTCTAAAGAAAGTGTAAGGACAAGGCTTGCCTCTGAAGAGGGGATTAGTTTTACCGAGTTTAGCTACCAAATCCTACAGAGCTACGACTTTTATTATTTGCATCGAACCTATGGCGTCCAGCTACAAATGGGAGGGAGCGATCAGTGGGGCAATATCACGGCTGGGATCGAATTCAGTCGACGGTTAGGGCAAGAGGGCCTTTACGGTCTCACGTTTCCCCTTTTGACAGATAGTGTAGGGAAAAAGTTTGGCAAAAGTGAACAAGGGGCCATTTGGCTCTCCGAAGACAGTCTTTCATGCTACGAATTTTACCAAGCTCTTGTCCGACTCAGCGATGTAGATGTAATTCATGTAATGAAAAAATTAACATTCTTGCCTCTAGATGCCATTCATGAGATAGAAAGGTCGATGCAAAGTTCTTCTTATCGGGCGAATGATGCCCAAAAACTCTGTGCTGAGGAGATTACTCGAATTGTCCACGGCGATGAGGGGCTTCAAAAAGCACTTGGAGCCACACAACGCTACCAGCCTGGGTCTGAAGTGGATCTTTCTTTTGAACAATTAGAATCGATGGCTCAAGAAGGGCTTGTTCGAGAACTGCAAGAAGAGGAAGTCGTGGGGCAACGTTTTCAAGAGTTAGCTTGCCGAGTAGGTCTTGTTTCAAGTCGAAGTGAAGGGACCAAGCTCATTCAAAATGGAGGCGCTTATTGGAATAATCATAAGCTTCTTGATACCTCATTTGTATTTCGAAAAGATCATTTGATCGGGGACAAGTTCCTCCTTCTAAGTATCGGAAAAAAAAGGCGCCTTCTGATTGCAGTTCGAAAAAGTGATTTGAAAAATAAGTGATACACGCTATCTTTGTGTTCATAAAGCCACCCAGAGAAGAAAGAAGGAGTTGTCGCTTTTGTTTGAGCAGTTTACTGATGAAGTAGAGAAGAGGAGCTTTAGTACTATGTCGACCATGACGAAAAAGAAGTTGATCCATGCGATTTCGCAGGCCAAGGGTCTTCATCCTAACGATGTAAGGGGAGTGATCCAGGCGTTTTTGGACGCCATGACCGACTCGCTAGCGCAGGGAGATCGGTTGGAATTTCGGGACTTTGGAGTCTTTGAGGTGGTCGAACGCAAGCAAAAGATTGGGCGCAATCCGAAGCAGGCCGATGTGCCGATTGTCATCCCAGCGAGGAAGGCAGTGAAGTTCACACCTGGCAAGAAGATGAGAAAGTTAATTGAGTGAAATTCGAAGAGCTTCTCAAAACGGGTCTCTTATACAACAAGAAAGTCCCGTTGGAACAGCTCTGTGAGCTTCTTAAGTTGGAGCCTACGGGGCGGGAGATCTCTTCTTTCCTATGGGCTTTCCGCGTCAATTTTCGCGACCCCCTTCTCAAGGCGGTAGTTGCCTTTTGGCTGTCTCGATCGGGTCGTTCTTGTTCTCCCTTTACCTCGGCGTTGCCCCATCTCTCATTTTGGCGCTTTGTCCTTTGGCTCCGCTGTGTAGAAAGGTGGTTGCCTGAGGAGGTCTTGCTCTCTTGGCAAAGACTTCTCGGAAGACTTGCTCAATTTCCTTTCTTACATGCGACAATGCAAGACGAAACGTGGGATACAAGACCTTCTTGCTTAGAGTTGGATGCTCCTTTCATCGATCATCGAGATGGTTTGGTCCGTTTTACATCCGAGGACAAGCTATTTTCCTACCGTCTGGCTAGTTGGGGCGAGTCGATATTGACGTTGGCTCCAGGTGGAGATTCTTTAGGGAGTTGGAGGACGGGTCAGGAGGGCTTTGTCAGGGGGTGGAATTTGTATGCTGCCTCGATTGCTGAGCTAGGATCCTGTTTTGTGCCGGCACCTCAAAAAGCTGATGAGGGTTGGTTGATTGTGTCTAAAAAGCCGACTATTTGGGTTCACTTCGACAAGGGGATGCTCCAAGAGTCGGGTTGGTTGAAACTTCAAACGATTGGACTTGTAGAGATACAAGAGAAGTTTGGGGTTGTTTTATTTGTGAAATCGACCTCTGTGTTAATCCA
>JAGVDZ010000167.1 GCA_020058465.1 Parachlamydiales bacterium
CAGAGCAACCAAGACCTGCATGACAATGGAAGCCGAGATATAGGGCATAATTCCAAGAGCCAGCACTGTCATCTTAGCAAATGCCCCTCCCGAAAACACATCCATCAACTGAAAAAGATTCTGCCCCCCCCCTGTTGCGTAGCGGAACAAAGTAGCTGCAACGTCCCCATCCACTCCAGGAACGGGTATATAGGAGCCCAAACGACAGACCAACAAAGCCATCAGGGTAAAGCCTATCTTCGATCGCAGTTCCGAAATGGCCAATATCTTTTTCAGTATCCCGATCACCTGACTCTCA
This sequence comes from Parachlamydiales bacterium, assembly GCA_020058465.1. Lineage (GTDB taxonomy): Bacteria > Chlamydiota > Chlamydiia > Chlamydiales > SM23-39 > JAGVDZ01. Next base: position 299 of record JAGVDZ010000167.1, read on the forward strand.
ATCTCCACTCAAAGAGGCCTGGATCTCGTAAGAAATGCCTTGTTGATCCAAAAGTCCAATCACACTCCGAGAAAAAGCATGAGCCGAAAGGGTCACCTTCTTTGTCAAAGGCTTGCCCCCAATGATTTTGACTCGGTTTACCTCAGAGCGCCGAATGATCCCCCTAGATAAAAGGGTCTCTGGACTCACCACATCGCCATCTTGGAAAAGTCGGTCAATTAAAGAAGTTGACACAGCCACCGAAGGCTTCTTGAATGTTCCCCTAGTAAAGCCTCTGATCGGAAGTTTTCTGTAAAGAGGCACCTGGCCCCCCTCATATCCAAAACGACGTCGATAACCTTGACGAGACCCATCCCCTTTTTCCCCTCGACAAGACGTCTTCCCGCGCTTGGACCCAACACCTCGACCGACCCTTTGCACTTTCTTTTTAGGACGACTTGTATTTGTTAATGCAAATAGCTCCATACCCCTTTATCCTCCCCCTACACCTCTCAAAGAGAGGCTCTTAGCCCGATTCCTTAACGAAAGAATCGCGCGAAATGTTGCTTTCACTTGGTTAATTGGATTACCGGCTCCGAGGTTCTTGGCAATCACATCCCTGATACCTGCAAATTCCAAAACAGATCGTACTTTAGAACCAGCAATCACACCTGTCCCCTCAGGGGCAGGCTTGAGCAGAACCCTGGCTCCATCCCAGCTGACACAAACTTCGTGAGGGATAGTCGCCCCTTCTAACTCCACTGTGACTACGTTTTTCCTTGCCAATTCAGAACCTTTCCGAATCGCATCCGACACTTCGTTCGCTTTAGCAAAACCATAGCCAACTCGACCCTGTCGATCCCCTACAAGGATCAGAGCCGAAAAGCTAAACTTTCGCCCCCCCTTCACCACTTTAGAGCAACGGTTGATGTACAACACCTTCTCTTCGAATTCAGAATTAACACTAGGCTGCTCTGAGCGCCCTTTATCATTTTGTTTTGCCATGAAGATTCACCTAAAATTGAAGACCTGCTTCACGAGCCCCTGTGGCCACTTCCGCTACAAGACCGTGATAGCGGTACCGACCTCGATCGAAGACAACAGACTCGATATTGTGTTTTTTTGCGAGCCCTGCGATCAGGCCGCCGATCATCCTAGCATTCACAAGGGACTTCTTGAGTTTCTGTCCCTTCGTTCCCACCCCGCAAAGGCAAACCCCTTTCTCATCATCGATAAGGTGAGCGTAAATATGCTGATTTGTTTTAGAAACAGAAAGGCGAGGCCTGTGCGTCGTCCCCTGAAGCTTCTTCCGCACTCGAAGCACCCTGCGCTTCCTTGAGGTGCTCCTCTTGATCACTGTCCTATCCATAAAATTATTTACCCTTAGCTGCTTTACCCTCTTTTTTCCGCACATATTCGTTGCGGTAGCGAATCCCTTTACCTTTGTAGGGCTCCGGAGGACGCTGGCTCCTTACCTCTGCAGCAAACTGCCCAACAAGGCGCTTGTCAATACCCTCGACGACAATGATCACTCCTTTGTCGAGTACAGACACTTGGAGCCCCTTCGGGACCTCTAATATAGTAGGATGAGAAAAACCCACTTGGATATCGAGCTTAGTCCCCTGGATAGAGGCTCGATATCCGACACCCACCATCTCAAGTTCCACTCTATAACCTTCAGTCACCCCTACGATGCAATTTTTGAGCAATGAACGATAGAGGCCGTGCTCAGCCTTTGTCACATCGCAAGTCCCCTCTTCTTTCCTCTCTAAAATGACAACCCCCGACTCAATCGACATATGGACAGCTTGAGGCATATCTAAATGGAGAATCCCCTTCGGGCCCTGAATTCGAACTTGCCCTTCGCCTGCTCTCTTCACTTCCACCCCTTTGGGGATCGAAATCGGCATCTTTCCTAGTCTCGACATACTTTCCTCCTACCAAACCTGACACAAAAGCTCGCCACCTAGCTTAGCTTTCCGAGCCACTTCCCCTTCCATAACACCACCTGGAGTGGACAAAATTACAATGCCCAAGCCGTTACAGACACGAGGAATTTCTCGATACCCAACGTAATGTCGACAACTCGGGCGTGACCTTCGCTCCAACCCATTGAGAACAGAATCTCGCGTCTTGGTATAACGTAAGAAGACACGCATCTTGCGTCGTCCTTCGTCGATTAAAAAATTTTCAACAAAGCCGTGCTGCTTTAACAAGCCTAGGATACTCTTCTTCATCTTACTGCAAGATATATCGACAAACCGGAGTCTGGCATTCTTCGCATTTCTTATCTTTGTCAGTAGCTCCGCAATGGGGTCATTGAACGACATCCTTCTCTCCTTATATCCTACTTAAACGGGAAACCCAAAAGGGTTAATAATTCAACACAGTCTGCATCATTGTCTGCTGTCGTCACCAAAGTAACGTTCATCCCTTGAACTCTTTTGACTTTATCAAAAGGGACTTCGGGAAAAATCTGCTGATCGGTGAGTCCAAAACTGTAGTTACCAGTCCCATCTCCCTTCTTACGAAACCCCCGAAAGTCTCGAATACGTGGAGCTACGATATGACAAAAACGGTCCAGAAAATGATACATCTTCTGTCTTCGAAGAGTGACCATCAAGCCAATGGGCTGATCTTCTCGAAGCTTGAAATTCGAGATCGCTTTCTTGGAATGAGTGACGACAGGTTTTTGACCCGCTAACAGCGCCAATTCTTGTGTGTGTTCCTGCAACGCATTCTTATCCTTGAGCGCATCTCCAAGTCCCATGCTGATGACAATCTTTGTGAGTCTAGTCAGTCGCATGACCGAACGATCAGGATGGCGTCTACGGAGCTCTGCCAACAACTCTTCTTTGAATTTCTTTTGTAATCTAGACATAATTCCCTTAAGCCCGTTCTTTAGCAAGGCGATATATTTTCTGTTCCAAACCCGCCTTCTTAGTGACTAACTTTTTTTCTCCAGAGCCACTTTGTTGTACAGAGAGTCTAAATGTCTCACCCCCCTCGGTGCACAGCATCACATTGGAAATATGAATGGGCATTTCCATCTCAACAACACGACCTCCCTGCTGAGACTGCTGTCCTTTACGAAAATGCCTTTTCCGAATGTTGACACCCTCAACCGTAGCATAATCTTGATACTTCTTGAGAACGCGGCCTACTTTTCCCTTATCATTACCTGCCATCACCTTGACATGGTCACCTTGACGTATCCACTTGCTCATTAAATTACCTCGGGAGCTAACGAACTGATTCTAATAAAATTACCCCTGTCCCTCACTTCTCTTGCGACAGGCCCAAAGATACGAGTCCCCTTCGGGTTATTCTTTTCATCGATGATCACACAGCTATTATCATGAAACGAAAGGGTGGAACCGTCTGCTCTTGCAATCGTACCTCGCGTACGAACAACAACAGCCCTTACGACCTCCCCTTTTTTAACAACACCTTTGGGGTCCGCCTCTTTTACAGAAGCGATGATCACATCGCCAACTCTAGCATAACGACGACCGCTGCCCCCCAGAACACGAAAACACCTGACCCTCTTGGCCCCTGTATTGTCCGCCACTTCAAGGTCAGTCTCTTCTTGAATCATAATCTCTTTCCCAAATTACAAACCTTCCACTACCCGCCAGCGCTTCAACTTCGAAAGAGGTCTTGTCTCTTCAATTCGAACCTCGGTTCCCACTTCGATAGCGTCTGACGCGTCGTGTGCGTAGTACTTCCGCCTTCTTTTCATCACTTTCCTGTAACGAGAATGTCGAAGCGTTTCCAACACTTCCACCACAACTGTCTTGTCCATCTTATTTGAAACGACAGTGCCAAATCTCGATTTTCTCTTACCTCGAGACACCGATGTGGTCATACACCTACTCCTCTCTTATGTTTCTGAGTTAGGAACGTTAGACAGCGAGCTTTTTCTCGTCGCTTTGCCCTGAGTTCATGTGGCTTATCAAGTTTTCTAGACAAAGCCAACTCGTTGTTGAGAGCAAAGATTTCCCGATCCAAGATCTCGATCCTGTGTTTGAGTTCTTCCACCGAACTTTCTTTCATATTCGCCACTATCACCTCCAACCTCAAACCTTCTCCAAACGATCTACAAAACGAGTTCTCAAAGGTAGTTTCGCCGCCGCCAGCCGTAAAGCTGCCTGGGCCTCTTGTCGAGAGACACCTCCGATTTCAAATAAAACCCGACCCGGAAGGACGGGTGCGACCCAATGATCGGGGGCTCCTTTTCCTTTTCCCATTCTCGTCTCTGCAGGCTTCTTCGAGACAGGCTTATCAGGAAACACCCGAATCCAAACCTGCCCACGTCGACTAAAGTAGCGAGCAATCGTCACCCTACAAGCCTCAATTTGGTTCCCCGTAATCCAACAGCGATCCAATGCCTGCATCCCAAATTCACCAAACTCAACCCGATTCCCCGTGTAGGCAAGACCCCTGAGGCTTCCTTTCTGCTGTTTGCGGTACTTGGTTTTCTTTGGCATCAAAAAGGACATAAACCTACCCCATCACCGTCGTTGTCTGTTGTTTTTTAGGGAATCTGACTTCTTCACCCCGATTGATCCAAACTTTAACTCCAATTGACCCATAGGTCGTCTCAGCTCGACCAACGCCATAGTCGATATCAGCTCGGAGTGTGTGCAGTGGAATGCGCCCCTCTTTGTACCACTCTGTACGAGCAATTTCGGCACCTCCAATGCGACCCGAAATTTGCACTTTGATCCCAGCTGCTCCTGCATCCATGGAAGCTTGCATAGCTTTTTTCAAAATGCGACGAAAAGGAACCCGTCTTTCCAGTTGCTTGGCAATCCCGTCAGCGACAAGCTTAGCGTCAAGATCGGGCCTCTTGATCTCTTCTACCTCAATCCAAACATCTTTGCCCCCAGTCAAACCCTTCAAACTGGCACGCAATTTTTCGATGTCAACACCCCCCTTCCCAATGACAAGACCTGGTCGAGCCGTACTAATTGTCACTTCAATCTTGCCACTCATCCTCTTGATCGTGAACTTAGAGGCCCCTTGACTCGAAGGATGCTGTCTTAGAAAGTCCCGGATTTTACGATCCTCGCCCAAAAGAAAGGCAAACTCTTTGGCATTCGCAAACCAAGTCGAAAGCCACTTCTTTCTAAAGACAAGACGAAAACCTGTCGGCGATATCTTCTGCCCCATAACCTTACCTCTTCACCTTCTTCTCTATTTCACCGACTATAACTGTAAAATGGCTAGTTCGTTTATTCACCGGAACAGAAGACCCCTTACTACGGGGTTTGGCTCGCCTCAAAATAGGACCCGGATCGACTCGAACTTCCTTCACTTGAAGTCGATCCCGACGGAAATCAAGCTTGACTTCCGCATTAGCTACTGCACTATCTAACGTTTTTTTTAAGAGACGCCCCCCCTTAAGACCTGAATGCTCAAGTTGTAAAGAAGCCTGCTGCACTGTCAGATTCCGAATTAAACCTGCAGCATAGCGAGCCTTACGAGGAGAGATGCGCACAAAACGGGCATGAGCCTTCGCTGTTAGTTTTTCTTTATGCTCCATAGGTCCTTACTTACCTCCTCCAGCAGCGGCTGGAGCTGCGGCCGTTTTCTTGGGATGCCCTTTGAATGTCCTCGTTGGCGCAAATTCTCCAAGCTTATGTCCCACCATGTTCTCTGAAACAAATACAGGGATATGCTTACGACCATTGTGAACATCGAAAGTAACCCCTACCATCTCTGGCAAAATCATAGACCTGCGAGACCATGTCTTGATAGAGCGCTTCGAGCCTGCTTTTTTTGCCTCTTCAACCTTTTTTATCAAATGATGATCCACAAAAGGTCCCTTCTTCAAAGATCTAGCCATGTGATTACCTGCGCTCCTTCACAATCCACTTCCTTCTTTTCCTTTTCGAACGAGTCCGAAACCCCTTAGCAAACTGGGCCCAAGGAGATTGCGGATGATTTCCCTTACCTCTTCCTTCACCCCCTCCATGAGGGTGGTCGACAGGGTTCATCGCAACCCCCCTGACTGTGGGACGACGACCCAACCATCTAGAACGACCCGCCTTGCCTAAAACACGCAAAGAGTGTTCCGGATTGGAGATGATGCCAAGAGTAGCTCGGCAATCTTCAAGAATCATCCTCACTTCCCCCGATGGAAGTTTGATCGTGGCATAGCCATCGCTCCGCGCCATCAACTGCGCCGAAAGTCCCGCAGAACGAACAAGCTTTCCCCCAGTTCCAGGGGACAACTCAAGGTTATGAATCACAGACCCCAGAGGCATAGCTTTAAGTCGCATGCAATGACCTGGTTTAAATGGGGGACAGTCCTCTGTGGCCACTGTGTCACCAACCTGAAGACCTTGAGGAGCCAAAATGTAGCGCTTCTCCCCATCTTGATAATACAAAAGAGCGATCAAAGCGGAACGATTCGGGTCATACTCAATGGCCGCAACCCGAGCTGGAATCGCTTCCTTATCTCTTTTGAAGTCAATCACACGATATTTCTTCTTATGTCCACCTCCCTGATGACGGACAGTGATATGGCCACTGTGATTCCGCCCAGACCCACGTTTTTTAGGCTCTAGCAGACACTTTGGCGCCGGCTTATCCCCTTGAGTTATCTGTGATCTATGAGGATGGACAAGTTTCCGCTGCCCTGGCGTGACCGGCCTAAACTGCTTTGGCATAAACTCCCCTTTAGCTCCCACTCTTTACATCATCGAGAACATCTCCCTCGCGGAAGGTCACTACTGCCTTTTTGTAAGAGGCGGTCAACCCTTGATGCCCTCGCACCCTTCGAGGTTTGCGAGAAGTGACAATTGTGTTTACAGCCACCACTTTAACCCCCTTATCCTGATAAATCATCTCAACCGCTTTCTTAATTTCAAGTTTATTTGAATGTTGTTCAACGATAAAGACCGCTTTCGGCTTCTTACAACGAGCTAAAGAGCGACTACTTTCCGAATTCTGTAACTGAGACAACATATGAGCTTTTTCGGTAAATACTCGTCTCTTAACAATATCGTACGGATTCTTCACGCAACCCCCAGCATAGATAAAAATGTCGACAACCCAGAGCTCAGGACGACAAGGGTTCTGCACTTAGCAAGAGAGTACCCATTCAACTGAGACACTCGCCCATACTCTTTCTTTGGAATATTTCTTAAGCTCTTTACAAAATTACCCCTCTCTCGATCGAGAATCCCTTCACCCAACACAAGCGTACGAACCCCTTCTAGAGACACTGACCGAAAAAAAGTGGATAATTTTTTTGTCCGAGGTACATCAAAAGCCTCATCTTCGAGAAGAAGCACAGCCCCACTCTTCACTTTTTCAGCAAGAAGGTAGCGCAACGCTGCCCTCTTTTCCTTTTGATTCATGCGGATTGTCACATCCCCCTTA
>JAGVDZ010000050.1 GCA_020058465.1 Parachlamydiales bacterium
CCCCCTTCTCTCTTTGAAACGCCTCTTCTTTGGGAAGGGTACCTCTATCTACAAGCTCAGATTGAGTCTTTACCCTCCACGAACCTGGATCATGCACATGCTGATGCCAGTGTTGAACTGCCAGAGCTAAAATTCTTAGGGATGTATCAGGCCCTCGCCCAAGCTTATGAAACTTGGCCCTTGATCCAATGGAAGTACGCCTCCAAAGTCTATCTTGCCCTAGCTCATATCGACAGCACTCACCACCTTGATAAGGCCCTGCAATGGTGTTGCCAGGCAGTGGCTCTCTCACCACACCTTCTAGACACCTCAAGTGCTGAATCGGCTGTTTTGGGGATCTATTTGAGTTTGAATAATCAAACAATGACAAATCCTGCGCAACCTTTAATTTGGGCTAAAACGTTAAAGGATCTACCCGTCGAAGTCCCCGACTGCTGGCCTTGGCAAGCTAGCATTGCCTACGCAACACTCCAGAGCCTCAGACATCCAGGACAGGCTGAAAGTTTTTGGCAGAAGGCTCGAGATGAAATCATCGACTCTTACCAAGAACCTCTTTTGCCCGGCAGCACTCTTTACAAAATGAAAGAGGCTTATCTGCAATGGATCGATTGGATCGTTGACAAAGTAAGACAGCACCCCATTTCCGACAACCTATTCCAACTGACTCTCACAGAAGAGGAAAGGACCGCCTTACTACACCGCTGCCCTGAAATGAAGCCATCCCTTGCAATGATCTCCTTTCTGCCCCATATGTCGAAAAAGAGCTACCCACCCAAACCATCTATTGGAGATCCCATAGAGTATGTATCTAAAAAACCTGATTAGTACCACGAACAAATCTGTGAGTGAGGATCGAGGTTCCAGAGGTCGTGGTCGTTGTATACACAAATGAATTCATATTTAAGCCGTGTCGAAGCGCTGCAATTAATCGATTATAAGTGACTCTGTATTATATAAGATCTTCCTCATCCAAGGCACCCCACTTCTTGATCGCTTGTTTGCTGTCTATCGCCATTCATTCTGTGGCTATCGCAACCTTACACCCTTATCTTGCGTGGCTCGATTCCAAAGTGGAAGACAAGACAGCCCTCCTTGCTTTGACCAAAAAATCAGATCCCCACTCATCACGTCTCCGTATCACATTCGCCTCCACATCCTCAACTGACCCTGATGTCCTTGCAACTCCAAAACCTCTAGCCCACTTTCTTAAGCCTCCACCCTACTCAGCAAAGCTGCTTTCTGCCTCAGAACCCCAGATCTCCTCGTGGGTACTCCCAGAGCCCCGTTGGTCTCCTCCAACTCCTCATCCCGCAAACCTTTCTCACCTCAAATCGAAGCTGTCATCCCCGCCAACCATGTTCCCTGAACCACCGCCTCCTCCATCTCCATCTGCCTTGCCAGAACCACCCCTATCTCAAACTTCCTCCTCCCCTTTGCCAGAGGACTATCCTTTGGAAGTCCCTTCTTTGACCTCTGCATCCCACCTAGCTACTTCTTTAGATCATTCTTTATTTATCACTTTGACCTCTCCTCTCGAGAAAAGCTTTGGAACTCAGGTCTCTTTGACAAGAGCCTCCCTTCAAACAAAATCCTACTCAGATCTATTCCACACTGAAATTCTCTTGGAACCCTTGGACGAAACAACCTACCTGTTTGCCATCACACTGATCCCCGCATCCACCTCTTCACTACCTATCTTGCCTCAACATTACACATTTTTAGTGGACCGTTCCAACTCCATGCAAAAAGAGGGGTTGACAACAGTCAAACAAGCTATTCAAAAAGCTCTTACGACTATTTCCTCTCAAGACACCTTCAATGTAATTGCCTTTGATAGCTCTTCAGAAAAGCTTTTTCCAACAGGGCAACTAGCCTCTCAAGAAACACTAGATAAGGCATCTCAATTCCTTTCTCGGTTATCTCTCGGCAGTTTTTTCAATGCGACAAACCTCTACACACCTCTTTTACTGTCTCTGCCCCCTCAAGACACGGCAAACCGTCTATACAACACCATTTTAGTTTCTAATGGAGAGGCTCCCCATCGAGAGCTGTTAGCAACGTGGACCTTACAAAACCAGGGTCATACTACCTTCTTTTCTCTCATTACAGGTCGGCCACAGTCTGTCCCTTTCTTCGAGTCACTCGCCCTGGTCAATCGAGGCATCAGCCTACATGCCACCAACAAGCATGGGGTCAAAAGGAAGCTGTTAAAGCTCCTCAAGCAAATGAAATCCCCCATTGCCCACAATATCCATTGCCACGCAATTGCCCAACCGAATCAACACCTGGCTCTCCACTTTGATCCTCAAACAACACCCCACCTATATGTTTCCCAACCTTTTGTGCTCTTCGGTTCAACTAAATCTCTGGAAGACTTCACCCTTTTTATCCAGGGTAAGGGACTCTCTGAGTGGATCAACATCAGGAAGACGATCTCATTTTCATACGCCAAGAAAGGGGGCAAGCAGCTCATTACTATGTGGGAAAAACAAGGAAGAAGTAACTTAAAAAATTTAGCGATACAAGAAAGGTGAATTCCAAGCGTCGCCGACACTGTCAAAAACCAACTTTTGAGTTCATTTGTGTATACAGCCGTCGATAAAGGCTGAGCTCCGCCTCTCCATACGTACGGCATGTTACACGATCCCAGCCCTCAAGCTCCTGAAGAGGAGCTGTCTGCTTATTCTTTTCAATCCCAAGATAGGCCCCTTTCTCGACACATTCTAGGAGAAGGGATGGCAACTCTTCTACCTTCTGACTATAGGGGGGATCCATGTAGATCAAGTGAAACCGTTTCCCTTGCAAATCCAAAAGAGCTTTACGACAAGTTGTTTGGATACAACAACTGTGATCAACCATATCCAAAGTTTGTACATTCTCTTTCAGCACCCGAAAAGCTTGAGCCTGGCTTTCAATAAACGTCGCATGACGAGCCCCTCGACTCAACGCCTCAAGTCCCATCGCTCCACTACCTGCAAAAAGATCTAGAAAGTAGGCGTCTACCACCACATCTTGGCACATATTAAAAAAAGCGGCTCGAACCACCGATTGTGTTGGGCGAGTGATTGTCTCGGGGGGTGTTTGTATCTTTCGCCCTTTCAAAAAGCCGCCTAAAATATGAAGGGACAAACTCTCACCACAATTTTATCAGGAAGCCTCAGTTGCGAGAGAGGTCTATTTCTAGACCCGTCTCATCCCACTTTTTTTTCACCCCTTGAGGCACATCCAAATCAAACAACTGCTCAAAAGCTAATAGGCCATTGTCATGATAACGACAAAGTCGTCCTTGCTTTTTTCCTTCTCGATATTCAGCTTCAAATACCAAAATCCCTTCTATATTCCAGCTGCAGGATCTCCCGTCTAACAGACCGCGATGATAGGTCTCTGCGGAGGCAAGCTTGCCTGTTTCAAAATAGCTTTTTTTCTCATCTTCGAGAAGGTCTTCATGGTACCACTGCTCTGAGCGAAGAGCCCCCGAGGGATAGTAGGTCCTTTCCAACCCCTCTTTTTTCCCCTCTCGATAGGCGGTGATCTTCTCACACCGACCCTCTTGATTGAATACCTTGGCATCCCCTTCCATGATTCCCTTTCGAAAAAGAACTTCCTCAAGTTTTTGCCCTTCTCGTGAATACCGGACGAATAACCCTTCAAAAACCCCTTCATGACAGGGGACTTCATAAAATTTAGCTCTCCTGTTGTCCTCACCAGGAGGATAGTAGACTGTCTTGATCCCTTCTCCTAAGTTATTCTTGTATGTAACGATACTCAAATACCCCTCTGGTTCTCTCTTTAGATACTTGCCTTCAAGCTTGCCCTTGCAATAGTTCATCTTTTCCACAATTTCTCCATTGAGATCTTGAGCCATTGAAAGACCCTCAAGCTCGCCGTGCTCAAACGTGATCATACTTTTCAAAGCACCATTTGGATAGAATGACTTTTGCTCACCGTGAGGTTGTCCATGTACATCGAAAAAGCGCTCTTCTATCACGATGGAAGGGTCGTCGGTCGAATACTGTTTTTTCAACCCAAAATGTCTCCCTTCACAATAGTTTTCTTCGAGAAGAAGACGTCCTTCTTTATCCCACACTTTGACCTCTCCATGAAGAGACCCTCTCTGGTAGGAGGCTTTTTTTTGTAATTGTCCATCCGGATACCACCACATTTGAGGACCCTCCAAGAGCCCGTCACGACACACCAATTCCAGACGAAGAGCCCCCGAATCCCACCACATCCGATGTATCCCCTCTATGAGGTCGTTGACAAACGGTGTTTCTGAAAGTAATAAGCCCTCCTCATTCCATTCTCGATGAAGGCCCTCTCGCTTGCCCATCGAGTACATGCCTTCAGAAAGGATCGTTCCATGCTCACCCCAAGTTGTCCGGATCCCGTCTAACAACCCTTCTCTATAATCAGCTTGGCACCGAAGCTGCCCATGCAGGTCCCACTCTAGGAAGGGTCCATGCTGAAGACCTTGCGCAAAGTGTTTTTGATATTGTTTTGTTCCATTGGAATGCCACTGATCTAGCTGACCATCTCTTTGACCCCGATCGTAATTGGCTACACAAACAAGTCGCCCTTCACCATTCAGTTCTTTTTGCTCCCCATGGAGGAGGTCCTCTAAATAATTTTTCTCGGCAATACAGACGCCTTGATCGTTCCATTCTTGGTAGAATCCGTTCAATTTCCCTAGGCGGACAGAAAAATGGGATTGTTTCTGACCATTGGGATGCCACTGCATAGCAAGCCCCAACGAATTGCCTTTACGATCAAACTCAGCCCTCCAAGCAGGTACTTGATCTCGGTGATCTCTCCAGTGTTGCCCAATAGGATTCCCCTGACGATAGAATCCTTCCCCCATCAAAGTCCCCTGCTCACTCCAAAAAACTTCCCTCCCCTCCTTCTCCCCTTGTTTGTACCTAGCTCGATACAGTTCAGAACCATTGGGATAATAAATCACATGGAAGCCATCTAGCTTACCTCGCTTATAATCCATCTTTTCGATCAACTGTCCTTGCTTATTGTAACGCAAATAAGCAGCTCCATGCCCCACATTGTCTAATTCGCCATGCGCAAAATGTTGTACTCTATGAAGATGTCCTTGCTCATCCCACTCTCTTTGATCCCCTTCCAGTAGGCCAAAGGCAAATCTTGCTTCTAAAGATTTCGTCTGATCTTGATAATAGACGGTGACAAGACCGTCCAATTGATCGTCTTTATAGGTCACCGACTGTGCTAAAGCCCCTTCTGGGTGATAGTAGAGCGCGCTGCCTTGTTTGATCCCTTTTCGATAGGTAATTTTCGATGCAAGTTGGCCATTTGAATGAAAGATCTCAGAGGCCCCTTCAAGGAGACCCCGCTCATAGCTCGAGCGTTCGATGAGATGTCCCTCTTCTGATAACTCCACCCAAATACCGTGTGGGACGACCCGACTTTGCCACAGCTTGGCCCCTTCTGAGGAGGGATCTACTTTCATCAAATCACAGTGATATCGAAAGTGGCCACTTGGATCCACCAAAACTCGGCGAACAACCTCGTTCTCTGGCCCATTGAAATAAGCCTGACACTCGGCCAAGATCGTTTTCTTTAGCTCCGGTGCCTGACTTGCATTGTACACCTCCAAGCTTTGCCCCAGCGCTTCTGTCCACGTAAACGCTAGTGACGTCAATAGCCCAATGATAAAAATGTGTCGCCGCATACTCACCTCACAAGAAGGATTGTAGCATAAAACATTTTATAAATGGGCATACTACCAATGAACTCAAAAGTTAATTTTTGACAGTGTCGGCAACGCCTGGCCCAAATTTTGGAGGTTTATGAGAATTCGTATTCCCTAAACCCCAATACCTGTTTAGGATCTAAATCCAGTTCCCCACGACGGTGGACTAAATGGATGGGGACTAGAGAGTTCACAAACCCTGTCGCAAAAAAAGAAATTGTGTAGAAAAACCTCTCCTCCCCTCCAACAAATAGTCTGCAGCGAGGAAGATGCAACGCACTCATCCGATCACTCCCATCGACAGAACGAGCTTGACATACCCATCCATCGGGCTCCTGCAGAAACGTACATACCCAATCATCAACCCTAGACAAAGCTAGCTGACGTGTGGCTCGCCAATAGGATGCGATCTCCTCGCTGAAAGACTCCCATCTCTTGGTTTCCACTCGTGCATACCAATAGTGCCCACTCCAACCCACGGCGACTGTCATCACCAGAAAAAAGGCAACACACCACTCCAAAAGTAAAAATGTCTTTTTAGCCCGAATCGACCTCACCTATCAAGAACCATCCCTTCTAGGAGCCGTTTGAAGAGTCTCGTGCCTTTCGAGCTGCGTAGAAACAATTTCGATATCATCTTCTCGATCATTCAAGAAAAGCTCAAACCTCTCCCCCCATCCATCAAGTAAAAGTTGACCTGGATTTTTGGCCAACTCCAGCTCCGTGAGAATCTCTGCAGGGTTCTGTTGGATATCCCGCCAACTTGTCCCTTCTCCAACCGCTAGCATAAAAAGATCGTGGAGTTTCTCAATCGCCTGTTTGGTCCGAAATACCTTACCCCGATCCATAGCCCCTTTCATATTGTAACCAATAACACCTGTGATCATCGTGATTAAAAAAATCACGATCATCATCTCGATCAATGTAAGTGCTCTTTTCTTTTTTTTCATAGAGTAATACCACATATACACAAATGAATTCAAAAGTTGGGAATTTGACAAGGAGGTAACTTGGAATTCATCTTTCTGAAGCAGC
>JAGVDZ010000121.1 GCA_020058465.1 Parachlamydiales bacterium
ATACTGGACATTATGAAGCTGATCGAGAAGATAGCTACGAAACGCAAAGGGCGCTATTCGAACTTGCTTATATGTGGTGATGGACGCATAGCCAACATGACTGAAAACCAACTTTTGAGTTCTGTGTATATTACTCACCTTGTTGAACATCGATCACGAAGTAAGCTGGAAAAGCAAAATGATGGTTGGGGCGGGGAGCTGCCGTGATGACGACAGGTTGATGGGTATGGCGGGACAGGTCAACTTTAGTGCTATAGAGGTAGGCCAGGGGTAGGCCCTCTCTCCGTAGTAGGAAATCTCCAGGACGATTCTTAACCTCATGAGGGTAGGCTTCCAAGGACCCTATTAGAACAACGGCATTTGCCGATTGTTCGGCATAAAAGTTATCGATTGTCTTGTCTGTATGGAAAGTCGCCCAGTTGAGAAAAAGAGACTCTTCAACGGTTGTCCAAGGCCGCATTGCCTCGGTCATCTCATGTTGACCTAGCTTCCAGAACGTAGCTGAAGGCGCTTTAGGCAAGGAGAGCTCCTTTGTCTCATCGAGATGCTTCGACAAGAGGGTCTCTCTGGCTTCTTCTGATAGCTGGTCCCTTTCTTCAAGAAACTTGATCTTTCTTTGAAGATAGGTTTCTTTTAAGAGAGCTAGACCTTCTTTGGCCCTGATGACCTTTTCTGGGAAATCAAGGTAGTTCTTGATCACTTTCTGAAACAGAGTTGTCCCTGTTTGTAGATCCATCTCCTCATAGGATTTCTGGCATTCGATTTCTCCAAATGCAAACGCATCTGACAACAGCCTTTCAACTTCTTCTTGCCGTTGCTGCATTGCGGCAAGATGGCCCGCATCGCCAACTCTTTCAACGAGATCTTTAGCAATATAGAGTTTCGTATTGGTTGGAGGGGAGATTTGAAGCCACTTGCGATCCAACGTAAAGACCTGCCCATCGACCTTGTCCCCAGCTTGTAGTTGCCCCAGGATAGGTGCATCGATACGAGGTTCTAGTCGGACATTGACACGATTTGCTTCAACAACACCGTCGAGAATATAGCTTCTGAAGATAAATGCTTTCATATCTTTAAAAGGGGCTACAGCAAAAAATTGATCGGTTTCACTAACGACGAGAACAAGGTCATTTTTGTTAAGCTGCCGGACAACATGGCTTTCTAAGTCTGGTTGGACACGGACCCTCACCTTATTGCCAAGGACCTTACCCGTGAAAGGGACAAAGACTAGCTGAGAAGGCGCTGCTGTTAAACAGGTCAGCAACACTGTAAAGACAAAAAAGGTAGCTTGACGCAACATACAAAGTGGGCTCCTCTCGCAGAAGGTTGTATAGTTTCCCTGAGCTTATACCAAACCTGAGAAATAAAGCCACATTTGAGCTTTGTCAAAACAGCGTAAGTTCATTCCAACTTTCAAGCCGTGTGCGGTATAAAATATGAATTTATTTCTCGCGAATGGTATAACTGAACACTTGGTTTTGGACGGAAGCGAAAGCTCTTGGGTTTGATAGAAGAATCGCTCGTGCGCTACACCTTTAATTTTTTCGTGCGCCCACTTCATGATCTCAAATGGGGCGGAGATCTGCACATTGCCAAGACCTTAGCCTTAGGATTGCAACATCTAGGGCACACGGTTCACTTTGTCCACAATGTGGCTCTATCTCCTTCCTCTGACTATGCCTTTTTATTTAACACAGCCTATGACTTGGAGCCCCTACATTATGCCCTTACATTACTTGGCGTTCCCTATATAACACTCCCCTACCACGAAGATAGCGCCTCTACTTTTATATCTCAGCAGTTTTTTGAAGATGTCAAGATGTATGCTTCTAGCCACGAAGAGCTTTCTATAGAAGAGCTCCAAACAAGATACCTTCAGACTCCCTCTCTACCGTCTCAATTACCCATGGATCATCGATGTATCTTGGAAAGAGCTCACCTTAATTTTCCTAACTCTATATCAGAGATGAAGACAATCCAACGAGACGCGCCTCAAGCACGCTGTCATCTACTACCTCTAAGTCCCGGGTCTGTAGAAAATCTAAGGCCTTCTGATCTATTTCGAACAATTACAGGTCTAACCAAAGGAGAGTATCTCATTCAAATAGGTCGCTTTCAGCCCAGAAAAAATCAACTTGCCACTCTCTTAGCCACAGCTCAAAATCCAAGACCCCTTGTGTTGATCGCTCCTCCCACGTTACACAAAGAGTATGAACTCACTTGCCTACGACTTCTTCTACGCTGGAGAAAGGGCCCCACTTGGATTTTTTCTTCCGACCTTCCTGAAGTCAGAAAAGGCCCTCATCGTATCGTCTCCTCAACTCCATTTCGCCGCTTCAGCACCCCACTTATTCAAAGCGCCATCGCCGACGCAGGTCTTCATATCCACCCTTCATTCCAAGAAAGACCAGGTCTTACGTACTTAGAGTCCCTTTATTTTGGCATCCCCACTCTAGCCTCAACCTTCACCCCTATTCGAGACTATTTTAATATAAACCCTCTACCTGACCCATCTCTTCTAACCCTCGTCGAGCCAACTGATCTAGCAGGGATTGCCAATTTCAGTCATCGAAACAAAGTAAGCGCCCCCCTAGACCATCACCCGGTGATGACAAGGACTGGCAAAGACATGGCTCAAGAGGTGTGTCAAGTTCTTAATGGATACCCAACGTGACTGAAAACTTGGATTTTCGGCGCTTTGACACGCTCAAATGTGAATTTATACACAAATGAATTCAAAATTTGGGAATTTGACAAGGAGGTAGCTTGGAATTCATCTTTCTGAAGCAGC
>JAGVDZ010000111.1 GCA_020058465.1 Parachlamydiales bacterium
CGGAGCGCTATCTCCAATAGCTCAGCTATTTGAAACCCTTGGATCGCCGATACAGCACACACGTCTAAGACACCGAGGCATTGGAAAGAGGCCATCAAAGCTTCATCGACACCTTTATCCATCTTATTGACAGCCAGGATAATAGGTTTTTTAAAGCGGCGAAGCATCCGAACCATCGCCTCGTCAAATGAGGTCACGCCGACCTGACCATCGACAATAAGAATGACGGCATCGGCCTCCACAATGGCCTTTTCAGCTTGGAGACGGACGAGCTTTGCAAAAGGGATGGCTTCTTCAAAGTCAATCCCTCCTGTATCAATGAGTCTAAGAGGGATCCCAAACACCTCGACTTGGGCAAAGAGACGATCCCTCGTGATCCCCTCTTCGTCGTCGACAATGGAAAGACGTTTTTGACAGATCCGATTGAACAAGGCCGACTTACCCACATTGGGGCGACCTACCAAAGCGATTGTTTTCATAGACCCGAGAAGAGGGGGCCCGGTACCAAAATTGTGCAGAACAATTTGATCCTTAAAAGCTTAAAGATCAATCTGACCCTCTTGCTTAAAAAGATATTTACCGAGATCCCATCCAACACCTCTGAAAGAAGGTCTCAGTATACCCAGTTCGGCTGAGAAAAGCCAGGGCTTCATGGATGAGAGGCCATGTCTCCCGGCAGACGACGAAAAATGGCCAATAGCTCTTCTCTAGAAAGTCTTGGCAGAGTCTCGTCCGCAGTGACAATCTCTTCCATCAATCCCTTTTTCTTTTCAATCATCTGATCAATATCCTCTTCCACCGTGTCCTTTGTCATCAATTTGAACACCTGAACCCCACGAGTCTGTCCAATCCTATGGACCCGGTCGGTCGCTTGATTTTCTTTGGCTGGATTCCACCAACGGTCGTAATGGATGACAACGGACGCTGCCGTCAACTCAATCCCTACCCCCGCTGCGAGTAACGAGGCCAAAAACACCTCGCAATCAGGCTCTTCTTGAAAGCGCCTGAGCTCTTCTTGCCGATTTCTTGTCGCTCCTCGAATCGAAGCATATCTAACTCCCCTCTCTTGCAAATAGCTTTCCATCATCGCAAGCATGTTTAAATATTGAGAGAACACGACCACTTTTTGCCGGCTCCCCAGGGCTTCGTCAAGAAGCTCGATAAAAAGGTTCCATTTCCCCGACGTGTGCTCGTGAAAACGGCCCGTTTTGAGATACAATGCCGGATGGTTGGTGATCTGTTTCAGCTTCGCGAGAGCTGAAAAAATGTGCACATAAGACACAGGTTTTCTTGCGTCCTCAAGGTCGGACAAGAGCCCTTGTCTGAGTTGACCTGCAACCTCTCGATAAAGCTTTCGTTGCTCTTCTGAAAGCTCTGCATACGCCACCGACTCGATTTTCTCCGGCAAATCGAGCAAAACTTCACTTTTTTTTCGACGCAAGACAAACGGCTTCACAAGCTTTGTCAACAACTCTTTCCTCTCTTGACTTCCCTCTTTTTCAATCGGGTTGACAAAGAGATCTCGGAAGACCCCCTCGGACGGAAGATAGTCTGGCACGATAATGTCCATCAGAGATTTGAGCTCTCGAATCCGGTTTTCGATCGGAGTCCCCGTCAACCCTACTCTCATTTGAGCATCGATTTGAGACAAGGCTTTGTGGGTTTGAGACGCATGGTTTTTAGCCACCTGGATTTCATCGAAGATGGCTACCTCAAAATGAAGTCCTTTCAAATTATCCCTACCAGTCCTCAAAATTCCATACGAAGTGAGGAGAAGATCGAACTGTTCTTGGAACTGTTCGAGAGATCGATCCAACCCATAGTGAGTATAGACTCGAAACGACGGGAGAAATCGAGCAAGCAACGCCTGCCAGTGGTAAATGACCGAAGTGGGGCAAACGACCAAATAACGGTACTTTTGAGACTTGTCTCGATAAGCTACAGCAGATACAAGGGCCATGGCCTGATGCGTTTTACCCAACCCCATATCATCGCAAAGAAGAGCCGATAGTCGATATGAATAAAGACGCCATAAAAAGGTCAGCCCCTCTTGCTGGTAAGGACGAAGGGTCGACTTGAGTAGATCTGTATGAGGACGGGGCTCATTGTGTAGGTGAGACGCCTTCTTCCAAAGTCTTAGCTCCGCTGTCGTCAGGTGTGGGCTCAATTGGATCGTTTCGAAAAGATTCAACTTGAGCCACTCAATATGGCTCAGTCGAATCTGATTCAACGCAGGATTGACCCGTCTTTTGTTGATCCAACGGAGCCACATAAATCTCGGCTCTTTTAAGACAATCAATCCCAACGTGGACAACCAAAGCTTCTTGGACGTCTGGAGTTTTTGCCAAAGGTCTGTGGCGACAGCGTCTCCCCAATTCGAACGATACACTAAAGAAACCACCCAAGTGTGTTGTCTTCCTTTCTCAATCCCTTCTAACCAAAGATGCAAGAAAGAAGGCTTTTGAAACGCGTGATCCACTTCTTGGAGATAAGGTAACAGCCCTTCAAGTTCATAAGTGACAAAAGACATTTCTTGCTCTGGAGTCACAGTGACAGGTTCTCGATACTTTTCAGGAAGAAACATCTCCTTCGAAACATGCTGAAAGCCTACATTCTCCACAAACGCCCACTCCTGGAACCACACTACCTGAAGGGGATCTATCCCCTCTTCATACTCTATCTGAGGCGATAGCATCACAGATCCTTCCGGTGAAATCGACAGCCTCAATCCCATCTTTTTGACAATAGGGGCCTTCATCTGCAACCCATCGAGCATCCCTTCAAGCTCCTCTCGATGCGCCGATAAGAAAGGGCCAATTTCAGAAAAGGCCACCCTTAATCCAGGATAGAGCCGAAATGACTCGGTTTGTTTATTGGGATAAAAACCTCGGTCTTTGACATAGATCCACCCGTCAAAGTAGAGCACCTCCTCATATCCATCTGGTAGATTGAATTTCCCTTCGAAGATAAGCCCGATATCGGGATGAAACCGATAGGTTAATTTCGATTCAAACGAACCTATGTGTGTTTGAAATCCCTCGAATTGACCCAACCAAGAACGATGTTGGTTGATCCAATCGCTGACCCGAAATGGGGCTACTTGGATATGGGCTTCGGTAAATTGGAGGTGATCGACCTTGAAAAACCCAAAAGAAGGAAGATAGCCCCATGGGCAAAACCAACCAGCCAAAGGGTGATTTAGATCGCCAGGTTCTTTGAGATAAAGATCGATATGTAGGTTTTTTTCAGCGTCAAAACAAAG
>JAGVDZ010000003.1 GCA_020058465.1 Parachlamydiales bacterium
CCTAGGCCTGTTGGAGCCTAGGCAGCCGATTCTTCAACTTTTTTCGGTATATACATGCACAAATGAATTCAAAAAAAATAGAACTCGACCAAGGTTGACATGAATGGAGCCCATTCGTAGAATGGCGCCCCAAATCTAACTTAAGTGTGGTGTTGGTTATGCAGTCTATCCAGCGACGTTCAGTTTTGTCGGCTTGCTGCCATGAGCCGGTCTATCTCGTTCTCACTTTCTATGAGACGCTCAAACGTGTTGTCGGGCTTGTTCAAGCATTCTTCCTGACGATGGCTCAAGCTCTTTTGAATATCTCGATCAATCCGTCGCTTCGCCTCTACCATCGGAGTGAAGTCAATGAAAAAGCTCTAGAGAACCGCCCCGGATGCCCTGTCGCAAAGTTTCCTGTTCCTTCGGGGCTTGTCCCATGGGAGACAATTTTCCTCGGTTACTTAGAAAACCGCAGTCTTTACGTCGATCCAACTGTGCTTCAGAATCAAGGCAAGGGTGCCGATCCATATCAACCAAATGGAATCAAGGACCCTGCCATCAAAGCAAGACTTGATAGATTGGGCGTCAAGCTCGACTCCACGGGCTATCCAAGGAACCCTTATGGACGGACAGGAATGCAGGGACTGGGACTGTTATTCCAGTATGGACCTAATTTTGCTGTCGATCCGGTGGTCTTCAGATGTGTTGGTGGACACCTGGAACTGCTGTGCATCCAGCGCAAAGACACAAAAGAGTGGGCCCTTCCAGGGGGATTTGTGGATGGTACTGACCAGAGTATACTTGATGCTTGCAAAAGAGAACTTCGAGAAGAGACCTCTCTTTCAAACGTTGCATTCGAAACAGTCTACAAAGGCCCTGCGGTTGACTCAAGATGGACAGATCATTCTTGGATTGAAACAACCGCGTGCACTGGTGTGGTCTCCAATTCTGTCGAGCCGAGAGCTGGAGATGATGCTGCGAAAGCCCAATTTCAAGAGGTCACCTCCAAACTTTTGGGTAGCCTTTATGGAGGACATGGGGCATTTGTTCGGAAATCTCTGCACCATATTCTTGACAAAGGGGGCCCCGAGCTTGCAAGTCTCACCGATGCCTATAAGAACGATCTCAAAAAGATGTAAAGCTCAAGGAGAGAGTGGTTGTTGGAGATCAGAGGAGCTTCGTAGGAGCTGCGAAACAGAGGGGTGGAATCGATATTCTGGCCCCTTCAAGTCTGGCTCGTCTTCATAGAAAGTCCAGCCTCTGTCGGTCTCGAAAAAGACCTTCTCTGCGATCTTCCCTTCCTCTCTTACAGATAGGATGTAGGGAAAGATGAAGATTTCGTGCCTTTGAGAGAGGTGGAAAGCACAGGAAAGGGTCATCGGATCGGCCTCTCTCATCAAGTAGGTCCCTTTCTGCTTGCTAGCTAAAAGCTCTTCGGCTTTTTCTCTGGAGATCTCTCCCATCCAGCCGTGACAATTTTCTGGAAGTTCTCCTTGCGGGTATAAGCTGAAGTCAGTTTCGTCTTTGATCTTGTCCCCTTTGTCTCTCAGCCATTGTAACACGGTCAGAGTCTCCGTAACGATGCGCCAAGCAAATCGACTTAAACTTTTAAAAGAAAATGGTTTACCATTCTCGTCGAGCACTTGTAACGACTCTTTCTGGTAGAGGATAGAAATTTCTTGCCAGTCATTGGGGTTTGACAAAAGCCCTTCGTGACCCAGACTATCTCGGATTTCGTGGATTTTTCTTGCCACCTTGATCTTACCTGTCTGTCGATGAACCAGAGCACGACAGTTCCCGTCTTGATGAGATTTCCAACTGGAGGAGAAAGCTTTTCGATACTCTTGCAAGTTACTGAGCACTTCTGGTCTTGAAATAGGAATCGCCATACCTTTCTCCATACACGAGGAAGGGATTTTTAGAAAAGTAGATGAAAAATCTTATCCAATCGGTTATACAAGAAACTGCACGAGTTTAATCTGTGTAGATATACACAACTGCTTTTCAATCCTTACAAGGGCTTCTAGATGACCAGTGTCAGCAACGAAATGGATATCTTGATTGTAGGCAGCGGATACGTGGGTCTTGTTACAGGCGCCTGCTTTGCGGAGATGGGACATCGCGTCCTTTGCCTGGATAATGATCTGGTTAAAATTCAACAACTGCAGGCAGGTCGAGTCCCGATTTATGAGCCAGGTCTTGAGGAACTCATCGTCCGGAATGTGCATCAAAAACGCCTACGGTTCACTTCCTCTTATGAAGAGGGCGTATCTCTTGCCGGTTTGATTTTCATTGCTGTTTCCACCCCTTCTATGCCAGATGGGTCGTGCGATCTTCGATATGTCTGTTCTGCTGCCAAATCGATTGGGTGTATAATGGATCAAACAAAGCTCATTGTGAATAAATCCACAGTTCCAGTCGGAACTGCCTACCTCGTCAAGGATATCATCCGACAAGAGCTTCGAAAACGACATCTCGACATCCCGTTTGATGTTGTCTCCAATCCCGAATTCCTCAAAGAGGGGGCCGCTTTGCAAGATTGCTTTAAGCCCGATCGCATTGTTATCGGAGCTGACGCTGCAGAATCAGCCCACCTCCTCAAAGAGGTGTACTTTCCGTTTACTCTCAATCATGACAAAATTTTGGTAATGGATACTTTATCCGCCGAACTGACAAAGTATGCGGCCAACGCCATGCTCGCTACCCGAATCTC
>JAGVDZ010000054.1 GCA_020058465.1 Parachlamydiales bacterium
AAGATTCCCTTGGAGGAGGCAACAAGGCTCAGTTCTATCCTACGCTCTCAGGGGACCCGGTGGGATGAATCTTTATATCGTTTAGTGGAAGGATTGTCTAAAAAACCAAATGGACAAGATGTTGCATTAGAGCACTTTCGAGGGGATCTCTACCCGTTTCAAAAAGAGGGGGTTCAGTGTCTTTCTTTTTGGAAGGAGCATGGGTGGGGAGGGCTTTTGGCTGATGAGATGGGGCTTGGTAAGACTGTTCAACTTCTGGCATTTTTTTCCGGTATCAGGAGAAATTTGCCCCACCTGATTGTGGCTCCAAGCTCCCTCCTACACCATTGGAAAAAGGAGATTGAAACTTTTGTCCCATCTACCTCGGTCCTTGTCTACTCCAACTTGGGCCAAACAGAGGTTGATTTAGCCTCATTCCATTGGGTCATTGTCTCCTATGCCATGCTTAGAAGAGAAATTGATCGCTTTGCTACTCAACAGTTTGATGGAATTGCTCTGGATGAATCCCATTGGATTAAGAATAGAGCAAGTCAGACAGCTAAAGCAGTATTTCGACTTCAAGGTCGAGTCCGAGTAGCTCTTTCAGGGACCCCTGTTGAGAATAGAAAAGAGGATCTTGTGTCCCAATTTCAATTTCTTATGCCCAATTGGATTCACCCTGGAATGGAGCTTGATCGGATTAAAGAGAAGATTGCTCCCTTCTATTTAAGGAGGACAAAACGGGATGTAGGATGTGAGTTGCCCCCTAAAGTGGAGCAGACGGTATGGATTGATATGACTCAAGAGCAAAAAGAGCTCTATGATCAATATTTACAGACAGTTAAGGAGGAGATGTTACCTAGGATTCAGCAAGATGGGTTTTCATCCTGCCGATTGCAAATCTTAGAACGGTTGGTACGGCTCCGACAAATTGCTCTGGACCCTCGGATTATCCAGGAGCCGATTCCAGGGGCTAAGCTTATTCACTTTATCGATGAAATGCCGAAAGGGAAGCTGTTGGTTTACAGTCAGTTTACAACCATGCTACAGCTGATTCGACAAGCATTGGTGGACCTCGGTATTCATTATCTATACCTTGATGGTAGTATCGATCTTAAGAAAAGGCACGAGACCGTTGAGAAGTTTCAACAAGAGTCTCAAGACACTTGTTTCTTGTTGAGTTTGAAAGCAGCGGGTGTCGGTTTAAATTTACAGTCGGCCGACTATGTCATTTTATTTGATCCTTGGTGGCATCAAGGTGTTGAAAATCAAGCTGTTGCAAGGGCTCATAGATTGGGCCGAAAAGAAGGGGCAACCTTGATTGCAAGGCGCTACATCAGTGTCGGCAGTATTGAAGAGAAAATGCTACAACTCCAGCAACATAAGCAAGAGTTAGTAGAGCACCTTTTCCAACATCCTTCAGAGGGCTGTCCTTCTCAGCTTAGTTGGACAGAGGAGGATTGGCTTCATCTTCTCGATTAGTTTGGTCTTCTTCAAGCATCTCTAGGGCTGCAGATTTCAAAGTTTCCAGGCCATCGACAAATCCGAGGGCTTTTGTAAGCTTTTCTAAATAAAATATTTCTGACATCAATTGATCGTTAATTGTTTCAAGTTGAGCGATGTGTCTTAGTAGTTCTTTTTCAGACATATTAGACCCCCTCCAAGCTTTACTAGACCTCTTACGTAACTGAGCCTCTATCGATTTTGGCAAAATTGAGGATGGCTTAGTTACGTAAGAGGTCTGCTATTGTACTACCAAGATATGGAGCAAAAAGTGTGCCATGAACTTGGAGGGCCTGGGCTCTTCGATGCATTTTTGTGAAAAAATATTCTTTGACTTTGCTATAAGTCCCCAGAAGAGAGCTCTAGTGGAGACTTGTAGTTTGGGAATCCAGGAGTTTTTGAGTCGGCCGTTGATGAAAGAGGGGATGCCTCAGTGTATGCGACGGTCTTAATTTTTAAGAAAGAGGCGAAGAATGAATCGACAAAAGTGGATTTGGATTTTATGTGTTGCGGTATCTTTAGCAGGATGTCGAGGAGAGTCGAGCTCGAAGCAGATGAATCCAACAGGAGAGCAGGAGGAAGATTGTACAGAAGATGACACATGCCAGGCACAGAAGGAGGTAGTATCTCCTATTGTTCAGGATGTATCAGCACATCAAGAGGACAAGATAATAGCTGTGCCTGCTCCTACACCTCCTTTGCCCAAGCTTGCAATGCCTGATCTGCTTCGACAGGCTCAACAAAGTGTGTCTTCTCAATCGAGTGCTCCTTCAGCACATCATTCGGAAGAACAACTGAAAGTCGTTTCTGAAGGGCAAAAGGCTTCTTGAAGGGTTTGGAACGCCCCCCTTTACGGGGGTGTTTTTTGATACCAAATAGTATGGGGCAGGTTTGATGAGCTCTCATACCATTCGCGAGAAATAAATTCATAAATTTATTTCTCGCGAATGGTATCATATGCAATTTTGAGTCTTTTTTCGTGTTCAAGTAGCTTGTATTTAACCTTGGCACCAAAGAGGTAGCGTCCTCGTTTAGATAGGGGGTCTCGAGTATGGGTCACCCTGTGGCAGGGGACAAAAAGAGGGTAGGGGTTCTTGGCGCATATGCTGCCCACTGCCCGTTCTGCCCTAGGTGATCCGACTGCTTCGGCTACCTGTCGATAAGAGAGGGTTGAGCCTTGGGGAATCTCGGTAAGACGAAGGAGGACTTGTTTGGTAAAATGAGTCAGGTGGGGATTTGTTCTTAGATGTTCTAGAATTGGATAAATTGAAGGCATTATACCATTCGCGAGAAATAAATTCATATTTAACTGCGTCGGCTTAGCAACAAACTTTTGGTCTTCATTCGCGCCTTGCCTATCGGCAATGGTCGCTCGTTCCAGACACAAAAAATTATGCTGCCTTCTTGTTAAATTTATGAATTTATTTCTCGCGAATGGTGTTATAGGGAGGTTGCCTAGCCGGTAGGCTTCAAGCCAGTCTTTGAGCCATCGGGGTAATGAGAGGAGGGGGGGAGTCTTGTAGGTAAAATAGGGGTCGACGTAGATAGAAATGGGAAAGGGCAGAAGAGACTCTGGGAGGGATAATACTATCATTTTTAGAGGAGCTATTCCTCGACACAGCTCTCAATTTGGGCTGCATCCATTTCAAAATCAGCAATCACGGCATCCCTTCTTTCCAGTGTGTCGAATTTGTCTTGGGAAACATGATTGCCTCTATAAAACCAGGATACCTCTGTCTCCTCTTCAGAGTAGATCTTATGGAATCCATGCTTTTGATCGCCTCTCCACTGGATTTCTGAGACTAAGTTACCTAGGTCATCGAAGTGTTGTTCGACCCCCTCTTTCATGCCTGCCACATAGGGGACTTCTGCGACTTTAGAGCCGTTACGAAAGGAGGTTTTTAATCCATCTAACACACCGAGGTGCCAGTGCATCTGCATAAAAGGTCTACCCGAAGAAGTGTACTTAAGTTGTTCTCCGTCTAAAAGACCTTCTGTGTAGTGAGATATTGTATGTACTTGACCATTTGGATGATAGGTCGTTCTCAATGCAATCTGACCTTGTTCGATTCTGTCCTTCAGAAGGAGAAGCCCACTCGACTCTCTTTGAGTTCGGAATCCTACTCCATCGACAACTTCAGCCTCCAGCGTATGCTCCCAATCGTAGTACTGTCCTTCTAGGAGATGAGAGCCTTCATACGCCTCAACGCTTAAAGGAGCTCCTTTAGGACTCCAAACTGTGATGATTTTACGATCATCAAATTCGAAAGCTTCCTCTCGAAGAGGCAGTCCTTTCGCATCGAATACAGTTTCTTTAAGAAGAAGATCTACATCGTAAATTTGCGATCTATGAATGATGTCGCTATGAGGGTATGTGTAGGTAGTAGGGCCATGCAATTTCCCATTTTCATAGGTCTTGGTGACTTTTACACCATCTTTCAAGAAGGTGATAATTTGACCGTCTTCTGTCCTGTCTCTCCACTCCTGCGCGGAGAGAGGGAAGCCGTACTTGTGGATGTATCGTTCTGAAAGAACAGAGCCATTGAAGCCTGTTTGGCACGATACAGAAGCTATTGCAACGAAGGATAAGAACAAAGGGAGACGACACTGCATGGAATCCACTCCTCAACTCATTTCAGTCCAAGAACCCGACGACAATCGAGACAAGGCCACATTAGGAATGTCCCTATCTCGTCAACTACACGACGACACTACGCCAAGCCCTAGTTTTTGGCAAGTATTACCTTATTTCTTACTGGTATATACACAAATGAACTCAAAAGTTGGTTTTTGACAGTGTCGGCGACGCTTGGAGTTCACCTTTCTTGGTATCGCTAAACTTTTTAAGTTTAGC
>JAGVDZ010000002.1 GCA_020058465.1 Parachlamydiales bacterium
CAGGTGCAGCCTAGCCAGCCACAGGTGCAGCCTAGCCAGCCACAGGTGCAGCCTAGCCAGCCACAAGTGCAGCCTAGCCAGCCACGAATGCATAAAGATTTTCTTATAGTATATAAAAAATATTTTGTTAGCACAAGTAATACAACCAATCCATTGAATAATAAATTAACTAGCACAGATGTTGATGTTTGGATCTCAGACAACTCACTCCGGAAATCTGTTGCAATTCGAGCGAGAGCCTGCCTTCGAGACAAGGATGGGAGTCGCGGGATGTTCGGATCTTTAGACTTTAAAGACCCAGAATCTGCCCTAGCAAGATATCAGAAGCGTGATGTAGACGAGGTTACTCTTGGTTTGATGAGGGAGCTCGATTTGAATTGGAGGTGGGGTCCTGTACGAGAGAGCTATGAGCGTGCCTACCCAAGGAATGAGAGCACTTACCAAGGGGAGTGCGATCTTACCTGGTATTACTGGGCACTGACTTGCTTAGAAGAACAAATGGCATACCAACCAGCGCCCGAACTCTTTAAAGAAGAAACCCTCGTTTTGAATTTGGTGCAATGTCGATTCCATCAAGGTTATCCTGAATGGTGGCAATTGTACGGGCCGGATGATCAAGGCACCTTGCCAGGAGAGAAGAGGATGGAATTGTGGGAGAAGTTGGCGGAGCCTACGGATGGACGCATATCTAGTTTTGTTTTAGGGCCGAAAGTGATCCACGCGCTTGGGAGAAAGTCGTTGTTCCAAAAGTGCGAGCGCTCTATACAAATGGCGTATCGAGATGCTGAAAGAGAGATACCAAAGGTGATTCAAGAGGTCGTGCAGACGCTCCAAAACACGCCGCACTACGACTGTATTCGCGCGACTACTCGAGAGTCTGAGAGGCCTTGGAAACAAGCCTTTCTCGGAAACCACACAATTATATTTAGCATGTTACAAAAATTTTCTGTTACCTGTGATGGGCCGTGTGTGCCGGGGAAGGACTACTTTCCTCGGTTAGCCCTATATATCATGGCCCAAGTAGCCAAGCGCCTAGTAGCATCATTCAATGATAAGATACTTCCAGTCGTAGCTTGCGACCAGTTCCCTTCCGTATCATTAAAAAACTATTTAGGTTCAAAAGGCTATCCTCTTTTGGTTACGATGCTATTAAGAAGAGACCAACCAGTGAACGATAGCAGAGCATTTCTAGCCGAGTTCCGGCAGGCATTTTTTTCCATGTTGGATGGTGGTGTTCCGGAGATCTTGAATCCAGATGTGATTGCGCTACCAGATGTCAAGGACTGTGCGCATAACTTTCCCCAACGCTGACCTTATACCATTCGCGAGAAATAAATTCATGCGTCGGCTTAGCAACAAATTTTTGGTCTTCACTCGCGCCTTGTCTATCGGCAATTGTCGCTCGTTCCAGACACAAAAATTTGTGCCGCCTTCTTGTTAAATTTATGAATTTATTTCTCGCGAATGGTATTATACACAAATGAATTCAAAATTTGGGAATTTGACAAGGAGGTGGCTTGGGATTCATCTTTCTGAAGAAGCTAAACTTAAAAAGTTTAACGATACAAGAAAGGTGAATTCCAAGCGTCACCGACACTGTCAAAAACCAACTTTTGAGTTCATTTGTGTATTTGTGTATAGAAGGGGGCACACTTTCCATGTAGGTTTTCATAGTGCACCTTGACTAGGGTTAGACCTCGAGCAGGGGCACTCAAAGAGGCAGCCTCCCTTCTTTGTTGAGCTAAAATAGAGGGGATCTCTTCAGCAGCTTTTCTCCCTGCGGCCACATCGAGTAGGTAGCCTGTGATATTCCGAACCATTTTATAGAGAAACCCATCTCCCTCGAATTCAATCCGTACCCCCCCATCTTGCTCAAAACAGTCAAGGCGGTAGAGATTTTTCACAGGTCGCCTAGACGCAGCCCCATGATGAGGTTGATTGGCAAAGGAGGTGAAGTCGTGCCTGCCTTGGAAGTACCTGAGAGCTCCTTGCATAAGGCTTAGACTAAAGCGTTCTTTGATATGGTGTCGAAATGGGTAAGCAAAGGGATCAGAATAGGCTTCGGTTTGAAGTTGGTAATGGTATTCTTTCGCAACAGCACTATAGCGAGCATGAAACGAGCTTGCAACTTCTTCAATCTTGAGAATCCTTACGTCATCAGGCAAAAGGGCGTTGAAAGAAAGAAGATAGCGAGAGACCAGATGGAGATCATCGATCGAAGTGTCTATGTGGGCCTTTTGATCGAAAGCGTGCACCCCTGCATCAGTGCGCCCTGCCCCCGTGAGCTTGATGGAAGGATCGCGACAGACGGTACGCACGGCATGCTGCACAAGAGATTGGATCGAGACAACACCGGGCTGAATCTGCCAGCCTGCATAGGCAGTGCCTCGATAAGCAACCGTGAGAAGATAACGCGGCATACAGCAAGAAGATCCTAAGCCCGCTGTAGAGGCAGGCTCAGGAGGTAGCAGGATTTTCAAGGACTAAGAAAGATGTTTGCTCACAAATTTGGGCATCTCAAACATGTTGACTGTTTTCTTGTTTCCAAAGATCTTCTGAAGCTTCTCGTCAGGTATGATGTTGCGCTTATTCTTTACGTCTTGAAGCTTCTTCTTCTTGATATAAGCCCAGAGTTTTTTAGTCACTTCCGTACGGGGCATGGGACCTTCTCCCACGACAGCTGCCAACTCCTTACTCAGTTTGAGAGGCTGCATGAATTTGCTGTTGCCTTTTGTAGTCATTCTTTAAGTCTCCTTTTCCCAAGGGTCTTTTGGTTGTAGCACGAAGCTCGGGTCCGACCTTGCCTCGAAATCTCAAGACAAGCCAACTTACAGGCCTCGCTCCTAGCACTTGGGATGCTAGCCGATCTAAAAACTTCGGACGAAAGAAGCCTCTAAGTCCTCAAAGGAGTCTTGTATCGTTCTCGATCTTTAATAGTCAAAAAAAATCGACAAAAGAGGACCTTTCTTGGGGAACCTCGCTGCCTCAAATAGAGCCCAATAATGAGAATCCGTCCCAGTGTAGGCTAGCGTTTTCTTGCGTGCAAGAACTTTATACCAAAATATCAAAAACAACGTGCCGTTGGGGGCTTTGGCTCTGCCAAACTGCACGTTGTTTTTGATATTTGGCATTATACCATTTGTGAGAAATAAATTCATATTTAACTGCGTCGGCTTAGCAACAAATTTTTGGTCTTCACTCGTGCCTTGCCTATCGGCAATGGTCGCTTGTCCCAGACACAAAAATTTGGGCTGCCTTTTTGTTAAATTTATGAATTTATTTCTCGCGAATGGTATTAGTTCGATATAAGAAGTCGGGGTTTTTCTGGTTTTTTGTGTCGTGGGTTTGATAGGCTGGCCGGGGGTTGATTTCCATTGGGCGGTTCAGTTATGGGTCAAAAAGACTGCTACGAGAATTGGGTCGTGCTATACACAAATGAACTCAAAAGTTGGCTTTTGACAGTGTCGGCGACGCTTGGAGTTCACCTTTATTGCATCTCTAGACTTTTTAAGTTTAGCTGCTTCAGAAAGATGAATTCCAAGCTACCTGTCAAATTCCTAAATTTTGAATTCATTTGTGTATACAACGGGCACAAGAAGTCGAGCTGTGATGACTGGATGAAGATGACAAGGAGTAGGGTATAAAATGGAGTGGGGTATACGAGCAGGCGTCACTGCGGATAAGCAAAGGGTGATTGATGAGCTAGTTAATATTGGTCAATGGGAACGCATTTGCCAGGGGAGCGCAGATCAGCAAGCTGCAGACTCCATGTTGGAGCAGCTCCTAGAGGTCGACTCTTTTTATCGAGAGTTGGGTGGGATCAGCGGCTACCATTTTCAGACACTCACTCGTCTTCAACGATCCCCTCCGAGCGTGGGGTCTTGCACATTGCATCCTCCAAAATGGATTGACTTGAGAGAGTGTCAAGACGAGATAGAAACTGGTCTGTCGGCATTGGATTTGATGGTGGAAATCTATCCTCTTGGGGGCGCTGCTGACCGGCTACATCTAGTCGATGTAGTCACAAAAGAACCCTTGCCTGCGGCTAGATTGCAGTTTTTGGGGGTTTCTTTGTTAGAGCGATTGATTTTGGATGTACAGGCACGAGAATATCTTTACTTTTTAAAGACAGGGCGACAGCTTACAGTCCCTATCGTAATGATGACGTCGAAAGAAAAGAAAAATCGCTGGCATGTGGAGAGGATGTTGGAAGAAAGTCAGTGGTTCGGACGCCCTAGAGACAGCTTCTTTCTCTTTGAACAGCCCCTTGTGCCACTGCTAGATGAGAAAGGC
>JAGVDZ010000090.1 GCA_020058465.1 Parachlamydiales bacterium
GAATTGTTTAGCACATCTTGAGGAAAGAATGGCGACAATGCCCGGGTGCCAGTGTTCTGAAGACATGACCAGAGCGTTGTGGGTGAGATACGTTGGATGTGTAGTAAAAATTTTTTCAACTTCTAAAAAGGCTTGCTTTTCGATGGTTTGCCTTTGAAAATTTTGTTCATTGAGAATTTGGGTGAG
Organism: Parachlamydiales bacterium; assembly: GCA_020058465.1. Taxonomy (GTDB): domain Bacteria; phylum Chlamydiota; class Chlamydiia; order Chlamydiales; family SM23-39; genus JAGVDZ01. The sequence continues at coordinate 187 of JAGVDZ010000090.1, forward strand.
TTGTTCTGCCTCTTTAAGATTGTGGGTTAAAAGGAGCTCTACTCCCTTCATAGGATCTCCGATACGCCCCAGACTGTTGAATTTGGGGGCGATTTTGGAAGAGATGTCTGAGGGAGTTAGAGATTCTAGATTGACGTCACTTTGTTGACAGAGGTAAGCAAGACCTCTTCGATGCCCACTTTTGATTTCTTCGAGGCCATATCGGACGAGGATTCGATTTTCCCCTCGTAAAGCCCCCATATCGGCGACAGTACCTAGAGCTACGAGATCGAGAAACGACTTCAGATCGATCAAGGAGGGATCAAAAGCATTCAGCTCAATCAGCCGGTGGGTGACTGCATGGATGAGCTTGAATGCGACACCTACACCTGTTAAGTCTCGATTTGGATAGGTGCTATCTCGTAACTTAGGATTGAGCGCCGCTATGCATTCAGGGATCTTTGAGGTGGGTTCGTGGTGATCTGTGATGATGACATCGACATGGTACTGAGAGAAGGTTGCAATATCTTTGGAAGCAGAGATGCCACAGTCTACGGTGATCAGAAGATGGGCAGGGTGAGAGGCGAGGAAGGATGCAAGCTCTGGGAGAGTGCCATCTTGTCTTGTGGCGACAAGAAAGTGGGTATTCATGGAGAGCTTTCGGAAAAAGTCAACGAAAAGGGCGGTCCCTGTCATTCCATCGACGTCATTATCGCCATAGATGAGAATTGTTTCTCGGCGGTAGAAGGCCTGGCAAATCCTTTCCACGGCACTGTCCATATGGGAGAGAAGATGGGGTGGGTAAAGATTGGGTAGCTTTCCATAAAGAAAATCATGGACATCAGGGACCTGCTCCATCCCCCGGCTGACGAGAATTTGGGCTATAACAGGGTCTATCTTAAACTCTTGTACAAAAAGAGCTTCCAAGTAAAGATCCCTCTTTGGGTAGACCCAAAGGGGGTTCATGTCAAAACTGGAGCATAACGACGAATACACAGAAAAACACCCATCGTTTAGGAACTCTTATCTATAGACACATGACGGAAGATGAGAAGAAGAGGACATGAAGCTAGCCACGAAGAGAGGGTTCCTACGGAGACACCGAGAGTCATAATTAGAGAAAAGTTAAATAGAGGACTTCCTCCAAAGATTAAAAGAGAGACTAAGGCAAGAAGAGTCGTTCCAGAAGTCACCAAGGTTCTGGAAAAGGTCTTATGAAGGCACCCTTCGAGAGATGTAGAGGTGAAAGACGTCGGTGAAAGATCTTCTCGAACACGGTCGAAGACGATGATCTTATCATTGAGAGAGTAGCCGATGACTGTTAAGATTGCAGCAATAGAGTTTAGATCAATTTGCACGGGTACTTTGAAGTAGGCCAGTACACTAAATAGGCTCAACGTTAAGAGTAGATCAAGTAAGAGACTGGCCAAAGCAGCCCAGGCAAAGATGGCCTCGAAACGGAAGCTTAGGTAGATAAAAATGGAGAGGAAAGAAAGGCCAAGGCCGATGAGTGCGTAGCGGTATATTGAAGTAGAAAACTGTTGACTGACACAGGTCCACTGGGAAAGGAGCTGGTCGAGCGATGCATCGGTGGGTATGAGCTTTTGTTCTTTGAAAAGGTGCTGGAGGTAAGAGAGGGGTTTGAGTGAAGGGGTCGAAGTAGGACTGTCATCGACTTTGCTAGCAAGGTGTGCCGCAGCTTGAGGGGACAAAAATATTCGAAGCTCGGAGCCTTGAGATAGAGTTTTGATAGAGATGTCTTGGTGTCTAAGGCCTGCCAAGACCAGTGCTTGTTCGAGGCGCTCTTTGGGGCAGTCTCCCATAGGATCTTGGAGACTTAAGGCATAGCCCCCTGTAAAATCGATGCTCAAAAGTGAGCCTGGCATCATCCACCAAGAAAGGGCTCCTAGGAGACACAAAGAGCCGACAGCAATCCAAACTTGACGAGTGTAGCGTAAAAAAGGGAGTTTAAGGTTCGTCAAAAAAGTGGGCATGTGGAGGGTGCGGAGGGGCTTCTTGTTCAGCCAAAATGTGAAGTAAAGGCGAGTTAAGAATAAGGCTGTGAACATGGAGGAAGTAAGGCCAATGAACAAGTTGAGGGCAAAGCTTCTCACAGGACCTGCTTGAAAACTGAGTAGGATGACCGCTGCAAGCAGGGTTGTGAGATTTGAATCAAAAATAGCGCTGAATGCCTTTTTGTACCCCAAGGCAATGGCCTTACTTAAAGGGACTTGTCGGGCGAGCTCTTCTTTGACCCGTTCTAAAACTAAGACATTCGCGTCGACGGCCATCCCCAAAGTCAACACGACACCGGCAAGCCCTGCTAAGGTGAGGGTGGCACCGATCATTTGAAGGATGGTCCATATGATTAACATGTTAACAATGAGAGCAATAGAAGCAATCAAACCGGCAAAACGATAGCTGAGAAGCATGGCGGCGACCACCGTAAATAGGGCTAAACATGTGGCTAAGATGCCTTGTATTCTGGCTTGCTGACCTAGCTCAGGGCCCATTGTTTTTTCGGAAAGGATACGAGGGACAAAGCTTAACGATCCTGCTTGGAGATCAGAGGCAAGCCATCCGATCTCTTGATTGGTGAAACGACCTGTGATCATAGCACTTTCACGAATGGAAGCTTCGAGATGAGGGGCGCTGATGACTTGGTCGTTCAATAAAACGGCCATCCTCCAACCTCGGCCTTGGGAGACAGCTTCAAAGGGAGTTCCAGCGACTTCTTGTCGACTAAAACGGGAAGTCCAGGCGAAGAGGTGATCTTGAGGAGATAGGCCATCTGAATCTTGGTGATCAGAGATATCAAAACTGAGGTAGTGTCCTTTTGAAGGTTCGTAGCCAGATCGGATATGAACCAAGTCTTTGCCTTCGAGCGCTGCCTTATCAAATACCACCATTAGAGGATATTCAAGATCGGCAGCCTCCTTCCAGAGAGCTATCCTTGAGACAGAGAGGGTTGGATCCGTGGTGTCAAGTTCCAGCCTAAGACCCCGATCCCAGAGTTCTTGAAGAAAGGTGTGGGTCGTCTGTTCATGTCGTAAAATAGAGGCTGCGATCTTGTGAATTTGATCTGGATGAGTCTCTCCTGAAGTGACGGCGCGATCCCAGACGAGCTGTAAAAAGGGGACAACGGCCTTTTTCAGATCGAGGTTTGTGGGGGAGAACGTTTCGTTGACAACATGAAGTTGGAGCTTTGAAGGGCGAATCAGCTCTTCTGCCGATACATCTTGGGCTCCTGGAAAATCAACGACGACGGAAGAGCCGAGTTGCTTGATTGAGATGTCTGCAACTCCCATCCGATTGAGTCTTTGATGGAGCTCTTGAACAGATTGCTGAAGGAGTGAAGAATCGACTACGACCTGCCCTCCTTGGTCGAGCAGTTCGAGTTGCACAGTCTTTCCACCAGAAAGGTCGAGACCCCATTTTAACACTTGCTTAGAGTCACCTCTATACCATTTGGAAAGGGTCAACATGAGGTTGCTGATCAGGGGATTGCGAGGTGGGGGGGGAAGAGGGTGGCCTTCCAAGAGCCCTTCTCTTGCTTGCTTGTGCCAGATCAAAAGTTCTTCATGGTTCAGCTCACCTATCCTATCTTCTCTTTGAATCCAATGTTTGAGAGAGCCGAAAGGCAAACTCATATAGGAAGAAGTCGCTTCTCGATGGAACGGCTCTTGGATGGTCTGAACGTAAGTGTCTGTCCAAGTCGATGATCGTAAAATGAGATCTTTGTTCCCAAAAGTTGTGGTCGGATAGGGAGGGAGGGAAGTGGGGTAGAACCCGTAGAGTTGCAAATGACTGAAGAGAGCTTGAAGCTCTTGATGTAGCAATGGATAAAGGGGCGACGATACATGAGATTCGTAAGATTCGAGAATAGGTAAGATCCCTTTGAGACCTACGTAAAGAGTATCGCCAGGTTCAAATGGCAAGTCAGGCCAAAGGTCTAGGTGGGATCCGATCACAAGACAAAGAGATGTGTCTTCGGGAGGTCTTGTTGCATACTCTGATAAGGTAAGAATGGGCAAATCGTGGAGGTCTGGGTGAGTAGGATGCCAGGTATCGATCATTTGGTGTTGTAGATGGTGGAGCTGTTTTGATGCCCATTGTTGTAGATCAATTCGGAGAGCTGTCGTCCAAGGTTCTTTATAGTGGAAGTGCACACCTTGGGAGGAGACCTTCAGAGTGTACTGGCTCCAAGTCTTAGTCAATCGGGACAACTCTTGAAGCCAGATCTCGTTTAAAGGGGGGAGCGTTGAAAAGGAGAGGGACTTCTCATCGAAATAGGGGATCAGATCACTTTGCCAGACGAGCGTAGGGCCTGCAGCCTCTTGTTGGATGTGAGAAAAGAATGGAGATAGCCCACCTGGATGTAGACTTGCCCCAGTTTCTGACCTTGGCTGAAGTTGTTTCAATAAGGATGCAGCCTGGTCGAAGTCCCTTGAGGCAGCTTTGAGGGAAGAGTGGACTTTGTCTCGTTCAAGGGTTTTTCTCAAGGTCGGTATTGAAGTGGAGCTGAGTTGTAAAGAGGCTGGCAATTGGGTCAACCTTTGGTGGAAGGAAGGAAGATGGGGCTCCAGCTCTTGGCAAAGTGCAAGCTCGTGAATCAGTTGCGATGACAGATGACTCGATGTTCCTGCAAGAACAAGTTCTGAGTTCCAAGAGACGGGGACAAAGTGGTACCAATTGGTGAGTGCCGAATGAGTGGTATCGCGCCATACTTGGGGGTCGAAGACAGTCTCGATCAGATCGGGGTCCAGTATGCTGGCCGTATCGACCAAGAATGTCGAATGGGGATCGAGAGACAGGGGAGACAGTGCAAAGTGTCGATAGGCGTTGGGGAGCTTGGAAGAAGCGTAGGGCCAAATAGCTCGAAATTGCAAAGAGGCCTCTGGCGAGGGCCAGGTCAAAAGCCAGGAACCTAGATGCCTTTGTAGATGGGGTTTGGGAAGATTGGCCTGGCGAGCGAGGTCTTGGATCCAAGAAGCAAAGTCGAGTTGATGTCGATAGAACCTTTGGCAAATGTGTTCTTTCGTCTGACGGAGATGACGGAGGGAGGGGGGGGAATTCAGAGGTTGAGCGTAGTAGAAAAGGGATAGAAGCACCTGGTAGAGGACCACAAGGAAAGTGGTGGCAACGCAAGCGAGGTGCCAGCGTTTGAAAAGGACTTTCACGACTGTCGTTTCCTTTAGCCCAAGAAAACCTCCACTGTCGAGACTAGAGTACAGAGTTTCTGGAGCATCTGTAGGCAAATTAGCAGAAAGACCCTGCTCCCTTAGTTCGGAAGGGGGTTGAAGGATCCA